>WAQR01000040.1 GCA_015520145.1 Candidatus Hydrothermarchaeota archaeon | reverse complement strand
CTGAAAACCCGAACGGCTCGATTGCGGACATTGCAGGTATCTGCAATCCTGAGGG
Source organism: Candidatus Hydrothermarchaeota archaeon (assembly GCA_015520145.1). Lineage (GTDB taxonomy): Archaea > Hydrothermarchaeota > Hydrothermarchaeia > Hydrothermarchaeales > WAQR01 > WAQR01. The sequence goes on along the minus strand of WAQR01000040.1, from coordinate 6,919 downwards.
TACGGTGTTCGGGCTGATGCCGCACCCGGAGAGGGCGTTTTACAGGATTACATATCCCGACTGGACAAGAACCGGCCCGGAGGGGTACGGCGACGGTTTTCATATCTTCAAGAATATGGTCGAGTACGTGAAGAGGAGGTATTAGGGTTATAGGTCAGGTACAACCAAGTACTAAAATTACAAAATCCACTGTTCTATAATAGACCACATTAATTTCCTGTTTTGACGTCTTTTTTTCACTTATCTCGAAGTATGTCCTTTTTTCATAAAATCATCAACATATAACCTTTTCGGCATAAAACCTGCCTAAACACCTTATAATCTCTCTCGGTGCCTGGTTGTCGATGTAATCACGAGGATATCCCCTGATTTAAGCCTTAAATCCTTAAACGGAAACCGTTCTTTACCATCCTCAATGACCTTCAACACATTAAGGCCCGTACTTCCGACGGTCTTACCCTCAAGCGTTCTACCTGCTCTTATGACCCTCCTTTCCAGGAACCCCTCTGTGAAATCAGGTGATTTCATTTCAAGCTCGCCCCGGCTCTCCATCTCCAGCAGGATGTCTGCTATCCTCTCTCCGCTCCTCCCGTCACCAAACGGGTTTCCTGCACCTTTCATTTTATAATAAAGCGTCCTGTCGTTCAAAACAGGCCATGTCCTCTCCAGGATGTCTCCCGGGTCTACTCCTGCAAGGATGTTGCCGCCAGCCTCAACGGTCTCCGGCCGTTCTGTGGTCGTCCTCAGGGTGATGCATGGGACGTTCAGGATAACCGCCTCTTCCTGAATCCCTCCAGAATCTGTCAGGACTGCCTCAGCCATACTTAGAAGCATCAGAAAATCGAGATATCCCATCGGATCCCTTAGCAGGATATTTTTCCCTGGCCTTAGTCTGAGCTTCTCAAGCATGTTCCTGGTTCTGGGGTGTATCGGAAACACCACCAGCTCTCCAAGCTTTGATACTGCCTCAATTATGCCGCTCAGCCTTTCAGGGTCGTCCACATTCTCCGGCCTGTGAAGTGTCAGAACAAGATATTTAGAATATTTAAAACCACCCACTCCCCGGCCCGTCTGGTCCAATCTTTTTCTGGCAATCTCCAGGTTCTCCAGGGTGGCGTCCACAATGGTGTTGCCCACGATGTGGATGTCCCCGGGATCGATTCCCTCGTTTATGAGGTTCAATCCAGACCGCTGAGTTGGTGCAAACAGTACCCTGGAACAGTGGTCTGCAACCGTCCTGTTTATCTCCTCTGGCATGATCTTATCAAAACTTCTAAGCCCCGCCTCCACATGAGCAACAGGTATATGCAGCTTGACTGCTGCAAGTGCACTGCTTAAAACAGAATTCGTGTCGCCCTGAACAATAACAACGTCAGGCTCTTCTTTTATCATCAGCTTTTCAAGTTCTACCATGGCAGCAGACGTCTGGTAAGCCTGGCTGCCTGACCCGACTTTTATATCGTAGTCAGGGTTTCTAAGCTCCAGGTCTTTTATGAAACTGCCGAAAAGTGAATCGTCATAATGCTGACCTGTTGTGACAAAAATATATCCTACAGCCCTTTTGTCAAACGCCCTCATAACCGGGGAGAGTTTTATCACCTCAGGGCGTGTACTTGCGACTATCATCGGCTTCATAATCTCTAATCCCTGTCCTCACACATTTATATTTTTGGTACTTAAATCATGAAAGTACCTGGAGACCAGGATAGGGAGACCGGGATGTCATGAAAATGTATAAGTATCCAGCACAACCATTAATATATCTCATGGGAAAGGATAGAGGACCGGCAGGGCAGGTCGAGGAGAGAGGTCAGACAGGCAGAGAGAGCCGGCGGCCGAATATAATCCTGATAGTAATAGACGCTGCCAGGGCAGACCATTTCTCGTGTTATGGTTACAGGCGTAAGACAACACCATATATCGACCAGATCGCCGGTGAGGGCGTTTTATATAAGAACGCGATTTCTCCTGCCGGCTGGACGCTCCCTGCACACGCATCGATATTTACAGGGGCATATCCCTCAAGGCACGGGGCACACAGCGAGAGCCTGTTTCTGCCAGACGAGCTTCCAACACTTTCTGAAGTACTTGACAGGAACGGATATACGACATGCGCAATCTGCAGGAACGAATGGGTCACGGACGCGACCGGGCTTAGCAGGGGATTTAAGGAGTTCTATAACCTCCGGTATTCGAAATTGAAGACCGCAGTCAAACGCCTGCCAGAACTTATCAAACTAAAGTGCCTGGACACTGGGGGATACCTTACAAACAAAGCGGTCATAAACTGGATAAAAAGATACGATTTTAAATCCCCGTTCTTCCTGTTTATCCATGCCCCGGGACCTCATTTCCCGTACCTTATCCCTGCTCCGTATAACTCAATGTTCCTGCCAGAAGGCATCTCCTACCGTCAGGCAAAGAAGGTAAACCAGGATTCCAAAAAGTTTTATGCCGGGGTCGTCAGGATGGATGAGAACGATTTTAGGATTTCAAAGAGCCTCTACGATGGTGCCCTGGCATATCAGGACAGCCTGATATGGGAGATATACGAGTTTTTAAAAAAGAACAACATCCTTGACAACACAGTTTTTATTATCACTTCAGACCACGGAGAAAGCCTGGGAGACCATAATCATCTCGGCCACTATTATATCCTCTACGAGACCCTTATAAAGGTCCCGCTGATAGTGAGGTATCCCGGGATATTCAAACCCGGTTCAGTCGTTGAGCAGCAGGTTCAGACTTTGGACATATTTCCTACAATATTGAAGATCCTGGATATCGATGATAGGGATTTAAAGGATATCCAGGGATATCCACTCCCGCCTTTAAATGACGGAGAGAGAGATAAAATCCATACATTTACATTTGCAGAAAGATTCAAAGACCTGATAGGACTTAAAGAAAGCTTTCCTGATATTGATCTCTCGCATCTAAAAAAATTTGAGGATGACCGGAAGACTGCAATCAGGTCAGATAGATACAAGCTCATTTATTCTCAAAACTACAAATCCGAGCTATACGACCTTGTAAATGACCCTGATGAGAATGATAACATCATTGAAAAGAAAACAGAAATAGCAGAAAATTTGCAAAGGGAAATCGAAAAGTGGCGCAGGTCATTTAAACAGGCTAAGATATCAGGTATGCAGATTCGTTTTGATGAAGATGTCAAAAAAAGGTTGAAGGCACTGGGCTATCTGGGATGATTTACTGACACGATTGATTACATCTCTGCAAACACCTTGAGATACTCCTCCTCCATGAAGTGCAGGGCCCCTGGAACTATCAGGGTATGTGGCATTGTACCAAAGTCCTCACCTGCGAGGTCTTTGACCTTCCCCGCCCTTAAAACGCAGTCGTCAACTCCCACGTTCCCCAGTACCACGCAGAGTGTATCCTCTGTGAATACCTCCTCCTTTCTCTTTTCTTCTACTTCGAGGAGGATGTCAATCGCTTCGCTGGCACTCATAAGCCTCTGCCCGATCTTACTGCCATCTGATTTGATGTCCAGGAACAGCATGGTATGAAGCCCGAGCCTTTTGTTTTCTGCAATTACATGGTATGGCGTTTCAGGGAAAAACCCAGGTTCAGGTATCGCAACCGTTGCAGACCTGCCGAATTTGTAGTTCTGAAGTCCTGATATCGACGGCCCGGCAGAGAAGATGGATGCATTGTGTATGACCCTGGTATCGATACCTCTCCTCTTTGCATCTATCCGCAGATGGACGTGGGTCGTCGAAACCAGCGGATCTCCTGGTATTAGAAGGCCGATCTTTTTAGTTTTAGCAGGGGCGATTATTATCTCTTCACCAAGTTCTTCGATATCAGACCTTGTAAGGATACATATCTTCTTGCTGGTGAGGTCTTCAAGTTTCTTGATATATATGCCTGGCATATATGATGTATAAAACTCTGCAAAGAGGATATCGCATGATCTGGCTTCTCTAAGCCCTCTCAGGGTTATATCCTCTTCACTGTTAAGCCCTAGACCGATAAATACCAGCATGATGGGACTAGTTTATGCTGTCTCGGGTTTAAATCTTTTATGTATTCTGTAAAGCTACCACAGACACATGTACCAGCTCTTCCCCCTACCGTTTTTGATATACGTCAGCAGCTCTTTCAACTCCAACTCCTTGAACTCGCTGAATTGCCATATGTAAACACGCTTTTTGGTGGGTGGGGTGGTTGTTTTTGTAGGTGGTTATTGCTTCTCCTTTTGAAAGAACACAAGAGTGCCTCTTTCAATTTGGAAACATATGAGCGAATATTTTAAATACCGAAAAAATGAAATAATACTTTTCCTGCGCTCTCGCCAAGGTTTTATCTACTACCAGGACTAAATCAAATGATATGGGACAAATATGTTTAGACTTCGAATTTTCATATCTCTATCCCTTTATTATATGGATAATTTATATTCTGATTTCACGGTTTTTTAAACATGACTATGAAAAATACATAGAGAGAGGGAAGTTTTCAGATGATCCAGAAGCTTTAAGACTTGAATATCAAGAATTGACCACAGAAAGAAATAGAAATACCTCAATTAATTATCAAATAATGGCTATATTATCGGCAGGTGTTTTTATTGTTTTATTTCAAGTAGATATGTCAAAGATTGAATCTGATAAAAACTTGATTTTATATTTGATAATATTAATATTATTATGCGTTTTTTTTATTGATAGAAAACTTACTTTTTTTAACAATATAAGGGTCAAAAGGATGAAATTGATTGAAGAAAAATCAGGGATTTATAACCTTCGATTAACAGACGAAAATAAGTTTAAGACTAATATAAGACCCTGGCTTTATAACAACATTTCCATAAGTTCAATATTCTTATTAATAATCCTGTACTTGATTTTCGTCGCGTTTAAAATTATCCATACTTCATAAAGCGATAAGGTAAATATAACCCATTTAGCCGAGTTTTTATATACTACATCTCTTCGTCGTTTCTGTTTTTTATTGCATATCTTAGCCACTTTATAATAATGCATACTACAAGTTTATTTTGTAAATCCAATCGTGAAAATCTTCATGATTCGGTTTTCTCCTCTAGATTTGATTTAGAATGATGATAATGAGGTGTCCTGCGCTACTAGCGTACCATCTTTTTTGATGTGTTTAATGGCATATTCTTTTTCAGTTAATGCTGAGGATATAAATCTTCTGTGGCATCTAAAGTAATTGAATTCACTGCACATGATGACAGGGGTCTTGTTTTTGATTACCCTTTCTAATTCAATGATCCCCTGAAGAAATCTCTCAGTTTTCATGTATCTTTCAAATTTAGGGTCACCTCCAATCAAATCACCCAGATAATGATATTTAATACCATTTTTTTCAACAGATTCTTTTAAAGGTTCGCGGTTGAATTGCGGGAACTGCCTGCTACCTGGCCTTCTGCGGACATCGATTAGCATGTTGATATGGTGTGCTTTGAGTATGTTGAGGAATCTGCCAATACTGTGGTTCCCATGTCCGATTGTGTAAATAGTTTCCATTTTATCTACCTTTTAGGCTCTTGTAGTCTATATCTATATTGTAATCTGGCAATATATGAACGCCTATCACCATTGGATAATATTTTCCACCAAATTCTCTTGAGAGTCCAATGGATAAATATACTTCACGATTTTTTAAAAGGTTGTTTATGTCGTTGAGGGGGTTTCCCTCTTGGTTATAAAATGCTAGAAATCTAATATCTTTCATACGCGGTTCGTATTCAAAATCATCTATTTTCACATATAATTTATAGTAAGGGTAAGGACGATATGAAACATTGACAAGTTTACGAGTAATGGAAACGTTCTCTGGCTTTATTAATATAAGCGATCTATCTTTTGATATGAGAAAATCTTCCAGATTGTCTGCATGGGATACATCACAGTCTAAATCATCAATCTTCAAAAAACGGTTTGAATCAGGATCACCTTTCGAATATAGAAGACCTGGTAGACCTATTCATCTGTGTCACCCTGACGAGTAGATAGGTTGACACCATTTTCTTTTCAGATGCATCTAAATTATTTTCTTTACTAAATCTTTCAACCCAGGATTTTCTCGCAGCAATAGACTTCTTCAGCTCGGGGTTTTCTTTGAGTGCCTTTTCCACATGTTCTTTAATATCTAACTTTAACTTACCTTCTTCATGCTTTATTTTCTTATCTGGAGCACAGAAATTTTTAGTATATGTTCTAAATGCGGGATTTCTGATCATAAAAGAGAGTACACATCTAATCTCACCATATTCATATCCTTCTGGCAAAGCATCTTTTATTTCTGTCAAAGTTTTGGGGCATGTCTTTTTTATTGCATTTATTATTTCCTTCCGTCTCCTGGTGGGGATAATGTCTTGCAGTAGAATAATATCATTACCGATTAGTTCACTGAGATGAGAATATATTGTATTGATACTCCGTTCTCGTAATCGTGCGATCTGATTAATTCTATATCCTTTGTTGAAAAGCTCATAGGTCTCTTTAACAGTAGGAGGGAGATTGTCAACTCCCCTTCTTTTATCCTTTAACTTACAAATCTCTACCTGACGCACATCTAAAAATCTCTTTATTATTTCCAATAATTCTTCTTCATAATCATCTAGATCCCTATCCCTCACTCCATATGTTTTTAAGAGAGCTTCTTTTGATTCAGGTATGTTTTGTGCAATTTTTTCCAGGATTTTATTCTCAAAAATGTTCATGGGGTTTTTATTAAGTTCTTTAGCTTTGTTATCCCTCCACTCTTTTAATATTTTAAAAAGCTCTTTTGAGATATCTTTTTCCTGGGACAATGATTTTTCATATCTAATCCTCTCAGGTAATGTAGACATGGAGTAATTCCCAACATTGCTCAAGACTGCATCACCATATCGCTCTATAGTCTTTTTTCCAATACCTCGAAT
>WAQR01000039.1 GCA_015520145.1 Candidatus Hydrothermarchaeota archaeon | reverse complement strand
GTTCATGAATTCCTGGTCTGAGTTGAACTTATCCCTAACATCTATCTTCAATTTCAATAGCCTGTCTGCGTTTTTCAAGGTACTTGCTTCGAGAATCACTCCTGTCCTGAACTCAAACCTCCTAAACTCATCATAAGATCCTGAAATTTATTGTAGTATCCTGAAATTTATGGAAAAATATATAGGGGTTAATATTCTACTTACGAAATAAAAACCCTGTCGTGGTAGCCAAGCCTGGTATGGCGTCAGCCTGCTAAGCTGATGGTCTAACGACCTCACTGGTTCGAATCCCGTCCCAGACGTTTCTAAACTTATCTAAAGTCTGGAAGACGATATTAAATAAAATTACCCATGTTAGGTGTCATTTTACTCATTAAAACATTAAACATGAAGAATTACGCCGAAATAGAGGCTGAAAACCAGGAATATTTTACATGACAGCGCTGATAAAAGAACTGGAAGACATTGTAGGAAAAGACGGCGTGCTCGCTTCAAAAGAGGAGCGGATATGCTATTCGTATGACGCCCAGCTATCTGAGGCCATGCCAGACGTGGTCGTTATACCAGAAAATGCCGGGCAGATATCAAAGATAATGAAGCTCGCAAACCGCAGGAAGGTCAAGGTAGTACCCAGAGGTTCAGGGACAGGACTAAGCGGCGGCTCTGTACCTGTAAATGGCGGGATACTGCTCCTTTTAAGAAAGCTTGACAAGATTATAACAATCGACAGGGAAAACCTCATGGGAGTTGCAGAATCCGGGGTGGTTACGGCCAGGTTCTGTGAGGCAGCAGGGAAGGTCGGGCTCATGTATCCGCCCTACCCCTCCAGCTACAAAACATCCATGCTTGGCGGGAACATTGCATCAAACGCGGGGGGTGTGATGGGCCTAAAATACGGGGTAACAGGGGACTATGTAATGGGCATGGAAGTTGTGCTGCCGACAGGCGAGATAATAAAAACCGGGGCAAACACTGTCAAAAGCGTCTCAGGATATGACCTCACAGGCCTCCTCGTAGGCTCGGAAGGGACGCTCTGTATCGTGACCGAGGCCACACTAAAACTCGTCCCGAAACCCGAATTTACACAATCACTCCTCGTAGTTTTCAACGACATCGAAAGTGCTGCAAAAAGCGTATCAGAGATCATAAGTGCAGGCATCATCCCCTCAGCCCTTGAAATAATGGACAATGCAACAATAAACGCTATTGAAGACTTTAAAAAGATAGGGATGCCGAAAACTGCGGATGCAGTCCTTTTAATCGAGGCTGACGGTATCAAAGAGGCAGTAGAAAAGGATGCCGCCAGAATATCAGATATCTGTGAAAAATTAAACGCCGAATCGATTAAAACTGCAAAAACCGTCTCAGAGAGTAAGGAACTCTGGGAGGCGCGCACCTCTGCACTTCCGGCACTTGCGAGAATCAAGCCCACAACGATGCTCGAGGATGTAACCGTACCGAGAGGACGCGTCCCGGAAATGATTACCTACATACAGCAAATTGCGAAAAAATATGATATAATGATAGGCACATTCGGACATATCGGGGATGGAAACCTGCATCCAACCATACTCACAGATAAAAGGGACAGGGAAGAGATGGAACGTGTAGAAAAGGCAATCGAAGAGATATTCAAGACCGCAATAGAACTAGGCGGAACGGTCTCAGGCGAACATGGTGTTGGCCTGACAAAATCCAGATTCCTCAAGATGGAGAAAGGAAAAGAAGGGATTGAGGTTATGAGGGCAATAAAAAATGCGTTAGACCCGAACAATATCCTAAATCCAGGGAAGATATTTGGCTGGGTATAAGGAGAAAGTTTTTCAACAACACAATGTTTTATAGTGATTAAGAGAGATTAGGGGGCCACAGGCCATGAACTTGCACGATGGCGAACTCAAGCCCCCGTCGGGGTCGCATAACGTGCTCGTATCTGGCTTTGCACCCAGGTGGGTGCTTCGTCCAAATCCTCGCCTATCGGCTCGAACTTCAGATACTGGCGTGACCGTTAGGCGTAATCGGATTTGGCCGGGATAGAAAAAATAAAGAGGTAGAATCACATGCTACTCTTATATGTCATGATCAATATATGGAGGAATAGAAGATGGGATCATTATATCTGAACAGACTAGAATCGCAAAAGCGAGAAGAGCTTATTAATAAATTGTTAGATGTACAGGATAATAATTGTTTTATTTGCGGAGAAAAAATAGATTTAGAGATTCATCAAATAGATATTGACCATGTAGTGCCCTTAAAGTTAGGGGGCAAAGATGACCCCTCTAATTTTGCTATTACACACTCTTCTTGTAATCGTACTAAACAAGATGCAGATTTGAGAGTAGCTAGAATTTTATTCAAATTTGACAAAATTGCTGATAAAACACAGAAGGTGAAAAATAAAGCACCAAACTTAGCAGACATATTCATAGCTTATAATGGTGCAAAGTATAGGTTAAAATTCTCGATAAAAAACAATACGATTAATTTTTCATTTCCAGACTGTGGAGATAGCACGATACATACTTTACCGATTTATGAGGACAAATTAAGTGGCTTTAAATATTTCTTTTCACTTTTTCCTATAGAATATTTGCATCACGATGAAAGGATTAATCCACGTTCAATTGGGAGAAATATATCAAAACTAATCAAAGAATTTTATTTAAAACGTCCCCAACTTCACATCTCTTTAGGCTACATAATAAGCTCAGATAATAACTCATTTGTGAAAATTTTTGATGGGCAACATAAAGCGGCAGCTCAAGTCTTATTAGGGATAAAAGAATTGCCGGTAAGGGTATTTATAGACCCAGATTTAGATGTCCTCCTTACGACTAATACAAATGCAGGTACTACTTTGAGACAAGTGGCATTTGATAAATCTGTTCAGAGACATTTAGGTAGTGCTCTCTACATTGATCGGGTAGAGAGATATAAGAAAGAGAGAGGTTTAGGAGAAGATGTTTTTGATTTTTCTGAGGATGACTTAGTAAAATACTTTAAGGGCGAATCAAGAGAAATGAAAAGGTATATTCTTGATTCTATCAGGGATTATATAACGCATAACGCGGATAATCAGTTAAAAGATTATGTAGATTTTGGAGGAAGAGCGAAAGAGAAGCCTCTTTCTTACAGTACAATTGAAAAGACATTCTACTCGTTTTTCATTTATCGTAATGTTCTCCAGACTCCAATCAATTACAGACTCGATGAGGGTGAAAATCCAAGGGAATTAGAAAAAGAGCAGATTCTGCATCTGATGAATATAATTGCCGAGGAGATTTATATTGGGAAATACGATGCAGACATTGGAACTTATAGAATTGAATATAAGATACAAAAAGGAGAGGATATACCCGAGGACCATTTGATAGCATATAGAATGAGTAAAGAGGAAATTATATATAACTGGCTAAAATACATTGGGCAGATAATAAAGAGCTATTTTATAATGCAGGGGAAACCAATAGACGAAGATAAATTATTTCAATACAGGTTTCCAGATCCACTATGGGACCGCATTAAAATCTTTATAAGAAATCTGAGAGCACTCCCTGTATGGGTCAACAAGGAC
>WAQR01000038.1 GCA_015520145.1 Candidatus Hydrothermarchaeota archaeon | reverse complement strand
GTCAATCTGAAGGCATTTTTCGGATAGATGATGGTAAGTGTCAAATTCGTCAGGTATTTTTTGAGTAACTTCACATTTTTTCTGGGACAAACCAAAATCTTTTTCTACCATGTCCAACAAGGTAATACCGCCTAAAGAAAGTGTGTTCGCTTTCATAAGAGATAGTTGGCATGACGCCAATATATCTCTATCTTTAGGCAACTGGTGACAAAGTTAAGTAAATAAGATAAACCCTGTTAAATTCTAATCATGAACGAAAAATTTCTCGCATCTATCGTCTTCCTAAATCTCTTCAACTGTGTCCTCTTTACAGAGAATCATGACGAGGGATACAGCATTTATAGTGAAGATGCAACTGAACTGCTGGGATTTTCACAGATCCTCGAGGACAACGGTATCTGTGTGAAATCCATTAAACGGGGGATATTGGACCGGGATCTGCTTGAGCTTGATAATATCTCTGCGGTTATCATCTCATACCCCAGAAAGGATATAACTGCAGATGAAATTCAAAATATCGTTGACTATGTTTCAAACGGTGGATCTCTAATCGTCCTCGGCGGAGGTGAGGTTTCCAGTCAGATAAACCCTCTAATCGAGAGATTCGGGCTTTTAATATATGGGGACGTTGTGGAAATTAACTCAAGTGATTACCTCTATTTCCGTGGCGATATGTCCAGGCATGAGATATTTAGATATGTCCGTGACTATACACCAATACTCACCCCCATGGTGTATGTGAAAGACCCCGAAGGGATTGTTCTAATAGCCCCAGACCCGGGTCAAAACAAGGGGATATTCGTACTAAAAGAATATGGTAAGGGGAAGGTATTTGTCTCTGCAGACGCAGATTTCCTGGGCAATATCTTTATATACAGAAACTCAAATGCGCAGCTTGGGCTAAATATTGTAAACTATATGACCGGAAACGGGATTAAAAAGATCAAACTGAAAAAACGCAGTAGAACCAGTACGTATCTCTGGGGCGTGTTTATCGGAATACTGACGTTGTTACTATTTGTCTATTTTAAACGACAGAGTAAACTATCTAGATAATTTCATTATTCCAAATCACCTCCTCCCCTCCCCCCACTTCTCCAGAGCCTCTCCAAGTTCCCTGTGGCTCTTTGCATACTCCGCAAGCGGGACACCCTCCATTATCGCGTCCACTGCCTGTCTTGCAGCCCTTGCACCAGACATCGTACCGCCTGGATGTCCATGTATCCCGCCGCCTGCCTGGATGATAATATCCTTCCCGGCAATTTCACAGAGCATGCCATAAAGCCCGGGATGAAGACCCCCTGATGCCACCGGGAAAACTGGCTCTAGACCTGAAAGCTCGCCTGTCAGTGCTTCCTGATACCTCAGGTCGTCTTCCGGGCCACCCATCATCTTGCCGACACCAAATGTCCCGATATGAAGCTGGTCCACACCAATAACCCTCGAGATCTTTGCAATAGGGAGCATTGAAATCCCGTGTCTCTCATTCCTTGTAACAGCGGCATGACCAGCCCTGTGGGCGTGGATAACAAGATTGAGGTCCAAGTTTCTAAACGACTGGAGGGCAGCCCATCCGGCAGTAAGAATATCTATCATCACGTACTCACCGCCGGTTTGCTCGACAAACTCTGCACGCCTTATCATCTCATTCGTCTCAGCAGTGATGTTTGGCATATATATCTTCTTTTCACCTGTCCTCTCTTCTGCCTTATCTCTAAGTTTAAGTGTTTCCTCTATCCTCTTTTCAAATCGGTTGAAGACCATATCAGACAGGTTCTCATCGTCCTTTACTATATCCACGCCTCCAACCCACGCCTCGTAAGCCACTTCCGCATGCTCCTTCTCGTTAAGACCGAGTTTCGGTTTTATTATAGTTCCAATAATAGGCCTCTTATCGACCTCCAATATCTTCCGTATCCCCTGGATTCCAAATCTTGGGCCTTTAAATGACTCTACTATCTTATCCGGGAATCTGATATCAAGAAACCTCAGATTCTCTATTGCTCTAAGCCCGAAGATGTTCCCGGCAATCGAACTTAATATCTGAGGCATATTACCTCTCTCGAAAAGATCGCCTGGATATGCGACCTTTATTGTGCTCTCATCCCTGTTTAAATAAAACACGTGCGGCTTTAATTTCACAATCCTCTCCTTCATTGTAGAAAGGTCTGTCCACGTCCCGATAGAACTCTCTGCCGCAAGCCATTCGGATGCCTCCTCCAAAGGCATGCTAGAGCCGATATAATACTCGGCGATTAGGTCGTCTTCTGTCGGCGTGTATCCTGTATCAACATATCTTAGCATCATATTACCTCCTAAATTTCAATCAAATCTCCAATCAAATCTCCAATCACCTCTCACTCAGTTTCTCACTCCTTCAGTCTTTTTCAATCCTTCAATCAGCATCCAGGTCCTCTCCGCCCATAAATGTCTGCTGCAGGATATTGTATAAATCTTCCATGCCAAAGTTCGTTTCGCTTGATATCGGTGTCAGCGCCCTGTAAAGTCCCATATCCTCGAGAACCCGGAAAGATTCGATATTCATCTCTTTCCTCATACCCGACGGCTGGGATATCAGGGCATCATAGAGTTTGTCGCTGTCCTCGCTCCATGACAGGATCCTCTCAAGCTCTTCAGGCCTTAACAGGTCAATCTTGGAGAGCGCATTTATAAATGGAACGCTGAATCTAAACTGTATAGAACCGCAGAGCATTGAAAGCGACGTAAGTCCCATGGGAGTCTTTGATAGGACAGGGTCAAATAAAAATGCCATTGCAGCGTTTTCTCCAAGTGTGTCTACAACAACACCACTTGATTTGCGGTATGCAAAAAGTTCGATCTGACCCGGGGTATCTACAAGGACATAATCTGTTTCATATTCCTCGATTGCCGATTTTACCTCGTCAACCTTCAAAGCCAGCATGTCGGCACAGATTATCTGGGCACCGTTTGGCCCGAGGTCGTAGTCTGACATGACACCTTTTATATCTATCCAGTCCCGGATATCGACTTCCGGGGCGTATGGTAGGCGTTCTGCACCCGGGTCGAGATTTACGATGATTGATTTGAGCCCCTGACTCTGCATCCATAACTGGAAGGTATTTGTAAGCCTGGTTTTCCCGCTTCCAGCAGTACCGACGAAATACAAAGTAACGCTCATGGTCATATTTATTATTAATATACTTAATTACTATTACTTATTTACCAGTTTTATTTACCGGTTTACCAGTATCCAAGCGCCCTGAGTCTCTCCATAATCTTCTCTTTATCCTGTGAGCGTCCAGACCTTTCCGCACCGTCTTTTGATGTGGGTTTTGTGCAGGGCGCACAGCCAAGGCTCCTGTATCCCCTGTCATATAACGGGTTGTATGGTATCCCCCTTGACTTTGTGTATTCCCATATGTCGTTCTCACTCCAGTGCAGGATTGGATGGACACGGTAATGAGTTTCCCGTTTTGAGAAATAGGTCTCTCTTGAGCGTGCCTCCTGTTCATCCCACCTGATGCCAGATAAAACCGCATCAATACCCATCTCCTCGAATTTCTTCTGCATTGGTACGGTCTTTAGAAGATGACAGCAGTTTTCCCGGTCCTCTGAGATCCTGAAGCCCTCGGGTATCTCAGGCTTTACTACAATCATGTCGAGGTTCCACTTATCCTTAATCATGTCCCTGAACTCGTATATCTCCTTAAATTTCACTGTCGTATCTCCGTGTAAGACGGGACAGGGTACATTTCCATCGAAGGTCTCTCTTACAAGACTTAACACTGCCATACTGTCTTTTCCAGACGTCCATGCAATCACAGGTTTGTTGAACCTGTCAAATGCCTCTTTTATTATCTTTTTTGACTTTTCAACCTTTTCCTCTATGCCGATATCAAGTTCGCTTTTTATTGCATTAAAGACGTCCTGCGGGCGTTTGATGTCATATTTAATGTTCTTTGTGATTACAATGGCTTCGTGGTGGTGGTCTCCTTTTATCTCGCCTTCTGGAGTTGATTTCGGTAGCGTGTGTTCTCCTTTAACCTCATCCCAGTCGCAGAACCCGTGGTCTGACACCACTATTAATTTATCGTCTTCTTTCACATATTCTAAAAGCTCTCCCAGTTTCGCATCGATCTTTTTGTACCAGTCAAGGAGCATCGGCTCTCCCCAGTGGAAGTGCGAGATCTTGTCGAGCATTGTATAAACGACTGCAAAGATCTCGGGTCTGTCCTTTAGGATCTCGACCGCCTTTTCTGTCAGCTTTTCCATGTCCTCCTCAAGCTCGACAGGATTGGATGAGAGACCATATCCAACTGCTTCGTATTCACAGCCGTAGTTGTATGGTGGGTAGACGAATGGGATATCAAGTGCCTTGATATCAAATGCGTCCCCGACAATGTCCCAGATGAATTTGACTTTTATGTCCTCTCTTTTCTGAAGCTCTCCGTTAATAACGAAATCTTTATGCCCGTGTTCTTCCGGGGTCTTGCCTGAAAATATCGAGCACCACACAGATGCAGAATGGGGCCTTTCTTTTAGCTCGATTGTCCCTGTCTTTCCTTCATTTACAAGTCTTTTCAAGTTTGGAAGGTCATCGATGTTCGGGTTTATCATCTTCCATGTCGCAGCATCCAGTCCTATTACTACTATCATTGAATACACCTCTTGTAAAGTTGTCTTAAAGATATCCCAGTGCTTTGAGCCTGTCTTTTACCTCATCTTTGTCACGATGTATCAGCATCTGGCGGGTGACGAAGACCATGAATTCGGTCACGCTCCTAAATCCAGTTCCTTCTATTGACCTCTTCACGTTCTCGTAGAGCTCTTTTGGGATACTTATTGTGACATACTCCTTTTTCAATTACATCACCTTGAAAGGTAATTTATATATGATGGATATGATATTTAAGGGTTTTGGCAGATAACACCGCAGATAACACCACAGATGACACCGCAGGTAATGGGCTGTTTGTTAATACCGAGTATTACGATCCCACAGTATCTAAAGATTTAAATATGAGGATATGCAATTGGATAGGATAGGTTATCAAATGCAATACCCATTATCACATACAATCTATGCGACCATCGGTAAGATATCAGTGGCCATCATAATAGGTATCGTTATACTACTCTTTCTAACCTTAATATTAGGGTACATACTCGTAAAAAAGCAGAAGCTTATCCTGCCAAGCGTGCTGCTCTTCTCAATCGATACCTTCTATCTCCAGATAAAAAGCCTTGCAAGAAGGTTTGGTATTGCCGAAAAGACTGTAGACCAGATAGGGATAGAGGTCAGGAACGGGCTTAATAAAGAGAGTTTTTCAAGTATCGATGCTAGAGATAGGATCCTCGTAGTCCCCCAGTGTCTGAGGCATGAAAAATGTCCTGCCAGGCTCGATTCCATGGAAGGTGTGACCTGTAAAGGGTGTGGTATGTGTGATATTAAAGAACTGAAAAAAGAGGCAGAACGGCTGGGATACAGGTTCTATATCGTCCCGGGGGGGACATTCGTTGAGAGGATAATAAAGAGGGTCAGACCAAGGGCAGCACTTGGTGTTGCATGTCACAGAGACCTGTATGCAGGGATGCACAGGATTTCCAGGGCAGAGTGCGCGGTACAGGGTGTGCCTCTCATAAGGGATGGGTGCATTCATACAGAGGTGGATATAAAAGAGCTTTTAAGAAAGATGAGGGCAGGGATCGAGGATACTGTCGAAGAGATAGAGAAGGGTTGTAGTCCTGATGAGATCCCAAAAACAGGCTGATGTACAGTTTACTGACAACCATATACATATCGATCCTTTAAACGGGGATGGGAT
>WAQR01000037.1 GCA_015520145.1 Candidatus Hydrothermarchaeota archaeon | reverse complement strand
CTTCTCTTCTTCTTATGTCTCTTTGTGACCTCGGGTCTATACGGGATGATCCTCATCGTCCCGGGTTTTTTTGGATGGTCTCTTTTTATCTTTTCAACCCGTTTCCTGAACCCCTCATCCAGGCCTTCTGAAACGTCATTATAAGAGAAATAGTCTGCTCTGGCTGCGATTGCAATCTTATTTGCCAGTGCCCTTGCGATCTTGCCCCTCTGGAACCTGGGTGCATATTTTATTACCGGGTGCTGGAATATCGCCCCGTGTTTTGGTGGCGGGTCTTTGTGTTTAAGGTGTCTGAAAAGGGCTTTCTCTGCTCCCAGGACCTGGATCTTGCTTGCCGGCATGTATGCAAGTTTTTTTAATGACCCGGCAATTGAAATGAGTTTTGCCCCGATAAGTGGACCTGTCAGGACAGATATATTGGGAGCGATTTTTTCCATACTGGATTCAATATACCTCAAAAGCCTGTCCCTGTAATCATAAAGATTTAAAACCTGGGCTGCAAAACCCTTCATGATTGCAGTATCCTGCTCGTCCAGCCCTGTACCGTCAAAATCTGCGTCCGCCACAATACCTGCATATTTTCGGTGGTCGTCCGGCGAGTGCCGGGACTCGGACTCCGATTTCATATCCAGCACCAGACACCATTCCCGCATCCTTTCAGAGAGCTGGTTTATGACCTCGTCGATATCCTCAAGAGCCTCTATTCCATGGACGACTGCCCTGTCCCTCTCTTTTAAGGTGTCCATCATCTTTCCTGTTGCGATATGTATCGAGACTTCGTTTAATAACGAATAGTACTCTTTTCGCGTTACCCCTGCCTTTTCTAAAAGATTTTCTAAAAAGACCGCCTTTCTCGAGACTTCTGCACCGTATTTTCGAATAAATTCTTCCTCTTCTCTGATAATACCCTCCTCACCCTTTTCTGCTTCCCCCAGTTTTGCTGCGATTTTTACAGGGTCTTTTGGGAACGGGGCATAATCTATTGCATTCCCGTTTTCGTCAATTACAAACACTCCCAGGACATTTTTTACAATATATGCCATTTTAACCTTTTAGTCTTACAGAGTAGAAAAAGATTTTGGTTATTTTAGTCAGAAGTATGACCTGTTAAAACAGTTTCTTCGGATGGTCATAAGTTCGTCTAAAAGCCAGGAGGAGTCTAATCAGAAGTCTTCCCGGCTTTTAGCCTCTTGTGGGAATTACCAGATTTTATATATGTTAAGTTATAGGACTGCTGAATCTGACTGTTGAGATGCCAGGAAATTATTTATATGTTAAGATTATGTGATGGATTATGAATCCTGTGAATCGGATACCAAAGACAGTCAAATTTGATGAACCTGAGTTGGAAGAGCTTTTGTGCAAGGCACAGGAAGTTTTTAAAAATTACAGGGGAATTAGTGCTGTAGAATTTTTGAACGATGTCCGCAGAGAATCTAAAGTTGCTGCGGGTGTTTAATCTTAATTTTATATCTCTTTTCGATTTCGTTGGTTTTCAATAACTCATTATCCAGGGTTACAAATGTTTTTGCGCGGTCTTTAATTGCACATGCAACATGCAGGGCGTCCATTGGTTTTACAAAGGTATTCATTTCTCGAATTTTTAATGAAATTTCATATGCACCGAAAGTAGATGAGTACAGCCTGATTTTCTTTGTCACTATTAACCTGTCTACAAAGGTTCTGGATATTTCCCTTCCAACCATATCTCCAATTTTTAATATAATACCTTTGTCGATTTCACCAAGCACGGGCACAGAGATAGTACCGCGGAAATTAAGACCGACTTTATTAAGGTAATGTTTGCATTCTTTCTCGTATGCCCCTCTCAATAATATCTCGAGGATAACGGAAGCATCAATATGATGCAGGGGAAGGTTCTCCCATTTTTGTTTTAATCGCTTTTGTGTCTTTTTTTTCATGGTGGAAAGGGTATCATGCTCTGGAATGTATAAAAGCTTTGGTGAGTTGAGGTTTTATGGTAACATAATGTATTTATATTCAAAATATATTCAAAAGTTATATTCTAAGACGTCGATTGAAATTTGTGGGTGAGGTCGTGGCAGCGAGTGAGAGGAGGTGGAAAAGAAGAGAGGCAGGGGGATCTGATTGCCGAATCTGGCTGTTGAGATAACAAGGAAATTATTTATTAATGTTTCTCCGGATACGGACAGATATTGGCATTAATAAATATTAGCATTAATTACAGTTAATATAAATAGGAAAAATATATTAACAATAATATTTATAAAGTTAAAAATATATTTAGCTGTATGGACCTCCTTGACAGGATAATAAAACAGAACCCCTTTTGGGAAACCGGGCAGATCGAGGGGATAGCGGGATTTAAAAAGAGGCTGGTTTTCAATAATATCTTGAAATACCTAGGAGAAAAGCAGATAATATCACTTATCGGCATGCGGCGCGTTGGCAAGACTATCCTGATGCATCAATTCATAGAACTGCTTTTGAAGGAGAAGGAACGAAAAAATATCCTCTACTTCTCTTTTGATGAGATATCGGCAAGAGGTGAGGACATTATTGAAGAAGTCCTTGAAATATACGAGGAACAGATACTCAAAAGAGAGCTTAAAGACGTGTATATCTTCTTTGATGAGATAAACCATGTAAAAGACTGGCAGGTGTACCTTAAAAGGTACTATGACATGAATAGGGACATAAAATTCTTTGTTAGCGGGTCTTCAAGCGTCCTGCTAAAAAGAGCAAAAGAAAGTCTATCTGGCAGGATATACGAATTTGAGATAACGCCGCTCAGCTTTGGCGAGTATCTGTATATGAGAGGGATTGAAGTAAAAGACCCCCTGATACAGTCCGGCACTATAAAAAGAGAGCTTAACCGGTATATGGTCGGCGGCAGCTTTCCTGAGATTCTGGGTGAGACTGATTTTGAAAAGATAAAGATGTATGTATCAAGTGTTGTGGATAAGATAATATTTTATGACATACCCAAGGTCTATGACGTAAGAGAACCCGAAATATTGAAGGGCATGCTTGATGTGATATCGCAAAGTCCCGGGATGCTTATAAATTATAAAACGTTTGCGTCATCGTTTGGCATAACCTACCAGACCGCGTCGAAGTACGTGCGTTACCTGGAGATGGCGTTTTTGATAAAACGTGTTTACAACTATCGCGGGAGTGCGATTGCAAGGTCAAGAAAACTGAAGAAAGCCTATTTATCGACTCCGGCAATTGCTGCGGTGTTCTTCGATTTTGAGACTGAATTCATAAAGGCTGCCCCGAAGTTGATAGAGAATCTCGTATGCCTGCACATAGGTGCGCGTTTCTTTTTCAGGGAATACTACGAGGTGGATTTCGTGGATGGTGAGCAGGTGATTGAGGTGAAATATCGCAATGACCCGGAAATAAAAGATGCTCTTGATGTTACGAGAAAACTGAAGATGAAAAAACTGCTTGTGATTACAAAGGAGAGGGAAGGTGAGGTAGAACTTAATGGAATAGAGGTGAGGTTTGTTCCAGCGTGGAGATTCTTGATGGGATAATGTATTTATATTAAAAAGTTACTGGACTGCTGAATCTGACTGTTGAGATACCAGGAAATTATTTATATGTTAAGATTATGTGATGGATTATGAATCCTGTGAATCGGATACCAAAGACAGTCAAATTTGATGAACCTGAGTTGGAAGCTAAGTATCGGAAAGTCAAAGGGGCTATAAAGTTTAGAGGGAGTTCAGTGGAATTATTAAAAAAGCTGAGGGCAGATCTCCTCAAAGCATAGAAGGGTGCCTTATTTTCAAGCTGAATTTTTTTTGAATGAGATGGTTATTTATCAGATTTTCGTCAAATGTGACAAAAATTTTTGCATTATCTTCTATTGCGGTTGCAATATGGAGGGCATCAGCGGGTTCAATTGTTCTGTCGATATGACTTATTTCGCCGATGATACAATCATTAATGTTTCTCCAAGTACGTGAACAGATATTCTAGAATGTATAAAAGCTTTGGTGAGTTGAGGATGGTATTGTGGAGTAGCAGGCAGAATCGTTAGTTTTATTAAGCAGATGCACGAAATTTCTGTTGGATGAATATGGAGGTAGGTAATTTTTGGTGAAACAGAAAGTGTGTTTGATGGGGTGGATGGTGTGATAGAGTGTGATGTTTTAGTAGTAGGGGCAGGACCTGCTGGGGCTGTTGCTGCGTTATACTGTGCAAAAAATGGTTTGGATACCGTTCTTATAGAGAAGAATCGTGGAATCGGAAAACACACAAAAACAAAAATTGATGCATCTCCTGCTGATGAAGTTACTGAGATTATTAATGAATTAAAACTTAAGACAGAAAATCTTGTGCATAAATCACGGTGGTATTCTCCAGATGGGAACTCTTTTACACTATATTCGGAAATCGGTGAGTACTACTTTAAAAGAGGTCCAGATGCAGATTCGTTCGAATGCTCTACGGTTGATAAAGCTCTGGGAGAGGGCTGTAAACTTTTTATAAATTCTACAGTCAAAGAGGTTATTAAAGACCGAAATAAATTTGAAAGGGTGGTAATTTTAAATCAAGCAAAAGAAACTACTGTAAAGCCAAAAATAATTATTGCTGCCGATGGAAGAAATTCGTTCTTTCATCGATTCGTGGAGAAAAAGATTATAAAAAAAAAGATAGTTGGATATGGAGTTACAGGAGTTAATTTCGTAAACCCTGACGTCTCAGAGATTTATTTTGATGCGGAACTGGCTCCAGGAGGGTACTTCTATATGGTAACATCACTTTCAGGGTTTTCTTCTGCTGCAATTGTTCTAGAAGAGAGTAGATTAACAAGATCTGTGAGAACATATTTTGATGAATTTATTTCTAAAAATCCTGAAGTTCAAGATAAAATCAAATCATCGAATAGCTCTTTTTCGGGATATGGGTGCATTTTTAGACTCCCTGAACATGTTTCTGGGAATTTGATTTTTGTGGGAAATGCAGGGGGGCTGATCGATCCTTTTATGGGTTATGGAATGATGCCGGCTATCGTGAGCGGTTATTATGCCGGTAAGTACAGTGTAGATGCAATATCAAAGGATGACCTCTCATTGTTAGAAAATTATGAGATGGAAGTAAGAAAGAGGTTTGATAATAAGTCTGTTTATTTTTATAGAAGAATTTTTGAGTCTCTTGATAATGAGGATTTGAATCTTGTTTTAAAAATGACTAATCAGTTGGATGGGAGAATTGATGTTGATAGATTTCTACATAGTCGAATATATATAAAAGGTTTATTATGTTTATCTTTGATTGTCATATCAAATCTTCCCCGAAGTGCTTTGTTTATACTGAAAATCCCATTTAAACTCTTAAAATGTTCTTAGGTGTTACTGTTGAAAGAGGCTACGATAATCGGTGCGGGTATCAGTGGATTGACTTCTGCTTATACTCTTGCTAAGTCAGGATATAAAGTAAGAGTATTTGAAAAAAGTAGTTTTATCGGAGGGAGGTCCAGGATCTTTTCACAAGGGAGATATTTTGTAGATGCCGGTGCTCAATTACTTGGAGAAAACTATAAACATACCTTTAATTTGATTAGAGAACTTGGCCTTGAAAATCAATTAGTTCGACTAAAAGAACCTAGTGCATCATTGTACCTTGAAGGTTCCTTTTATACCATGGATTTCCGTGGAATACTGAAGTTCAGGAAGCTAAGTCTTCACGACAAATGGCAGATTTATAAAATGTTTAAGAAACTTGAAAAAATTGATAAAACAATCAGCCTCACTTTTACGAATATAAATGCTGAAAGAAAATTTGAAAATATATCTATTGCTGACTGGACAAAAGAAAATCTTAATGAAGACATACTGGAGTACTTTATTCAGCCTTCTATAACCGCTCTCACACTAATAGATCCCGAAGAATTATCTGCGTTTTATGGGCTTCTGTTGTTAACAAGTGACACAAAGGATTCATTTACATTAAAAAGAGGTGTAGGGTCTATTACTCTAGGTCTTTATAATAAATTAATAGAACTAGGAGTAGATATTAGAAAAAATTGCGAAGTAACAAGTGTAGATTTAAGTAGTAGTG
>WAQR01000036.1 GCA_015520145.1 Candidatus Hydrothermarchaeota archaeon | reverse complement strand
GCCGGGAATACTTTTAATTATACTAATCCTGGGCTTTTTGACGAACCAGAGGCTAAAAGCCGGGAATACTTTTAATTATACTAATCCTGGGCTTTTTGACGAACCAGAGGCTAAAAGGCGAGAAAACCTATGATTAAACTCACCTTGGCTTTTTGACGAATTGGTGGTGCGGTCAGATCGCCTAGAAAAATATGGACATCGTGATGAAGTCTTTATTTTATTTCTTCTTTTCTTTAGTTAATTTACTAAGGTCTGGTCTTTCGATCTTCCCTACCTTATCCTCATATTCCTTAACCTGTTTAATTAACCAGTGTGCTAGCTCTTTAGCGGCAATGTGAGACATTACAAGTTGAACCGGAGTCACAATAACCTTCTTCTCATCTTGTTCAGTATAAACCTCATTGTAGAAGGTCATCCTGAAATCATAGGGATTAAAACCGCCCATAGCCCCCATGGTATAAAGCAATCTAAAGTCGGACGTTCTTAATAAATCCGTAGGTTCCGGTTCTTTTGATCCTTTCTTTTTAACCATCTATAACACCTTCTTATACTCTTGCGACTTCAGGTTTTTTAATTCTCCGGCTCTCATTTATGCCTATATCTTCCACTGAAGCGGTCCCACTAGTTACTCCCATCGGCGATGTTCCGAAATATGGCTCTTTTCCAGTTGCCTCGGGCAGTCCCGAAACAGTTGGTCTCGAAACAGTTGAAATGAGTTCTCCAGAGGTATTAAATTCCACATGTTGTTTGGAAATTTTTGAATATCTGACTTGTTCCTCTAAGGGGGCTCTAATTTCCCCTCTTATTTGCTCATATGCTTCTTCCTCTTCCAGTCCTTCGCTAGCAATAAGGAAGCTATTCGAAAAAACCGCTTTCATCAGTCCGTCGATGATTTCGTTGTCTTCTATTTGGAATAATTTAGATCTCCCAACTGTTTCTGCTATTTTAACTGTTTTATTGTAGATAAGTTTTGGCAGCTTTTCGTGAACCGTGGTTCTAGAGAGTCCTGTGCATCCCGCCAACTCTGTCAGATTATATCTTTGATCTCTATTCTCAGCCAAGAAATCGATAATCTTGATTTCTGCTGTTTCTCCTAAAAAGTCCGAGAGAGCCATTTCATCACCTCAGAAGTATTTGTTGTTATTTTTGTATATAAGTTTTATTGAACATTAACGTCCAAAAAATTGAACAGTAAAATATTAGTACGCCATACCACATTCATCTTTTAATGGCCTGTGACTTATCACAATATGAATTGAGAATCCTCCAGAAGATCGTTTACAAACGCCGATGGTGTAACAAACACATATCCAGAGAGGACTTAATAAGTGGCACACCCCGTAGCGACCGCAATTTGTACAAGGACGCCATTAAAAGTTTAATCCGAAGCGGCTGGTTACAAGTCTACAAATCTCAAGGGAGAGGAGATGTTTGTATCCCCAAAGCAAAAATGCATCAAACTTTGGAGGTATTAAGAGCCCATGAAGAAGAATATGACTTTATAGTAGATCTGGATTTTGTAAAGTAAACCTCCTTTAAAAGAGACTCCTGGTGGAGTATGTGTTTGAGAACAGCATGCTATACCGGGCTATAGGAATTCTATTTAGAGACCGTCCTTCAATGCCCTCTTCCGCCTTTCAACCGCCTCCAGCTTCTCTTTAACGCTTTTATACTGATTCTCGTAATATCTCCTCTTGATGTCGTCCCAGAGTTTACGGTAATGGTAGAAATACATGGAAATCTCGGGGCTGTTTCCATAGACAACTCTATAATTCTCAATTATCTGTCCCTGGATATGGAGCGGCAGCAACTCAAAGATCCGTAAGTCATAGTATCCCGGTACTGTTCCTATGAGGCGATTCCATATCCTGAGATTCCTCTCTTTGTCTTTCTCCTTTGTGACAACTGCGATATCTATATCGCTGCGGTGATGCTGCACTTTTAGATAGCTCCCGAATACCACAACATCATAGTCTTCAAGGGGCTTGAGTTCCCCTTTTATCTCATCGATGGATTTCTTTATAGGCATCTTCTACGGCCTCTAAGAAATTAAACAGGACCTTTTTGATCTCTTCCAGATTGGAGGTTATTATCTCCTTCTCGATTTTATTGTACCTGTGGACGATGATGTTTCTCATGCCGTTCAGTTTTTTCATCCTGTCGGTAATTGTTGCATCAATTACACCCTTCTCATTTAATAGCTCCAGGTTGTGGTAATCATCACCCACGTCATAACCATATTCTTTTACGAGCATGGCAGTAATGTCCATCGCAGCTTCAATACTCGAATGGATCCTGTAAAGGAGTGCATCAAATCCTACATCGGTCTCTGGGTCGGGGAGCCCTTCCATCTTCTCGATTATATAAGACGATTTTTGCAGATATTTCTCAAATCCCATGGCCTTCTCAACATTTTTAATATCGCCCATCCAGGTCTTAAAGATTTTGGCTATCCTGGCGCAAGACTTTTACCTGAAACATTCCATAACTTCCCTGCAATGAACCTGAT
>WAQR01000035.1 GCA_015520145.1 Candidatus Hydrothermarchaeota archaeon | reverse complement strand
GCTCGGGAAAGAGTACACTTCCAGGCGGGTAGTGGAGTTTGTTGCTAAAGTCAGGACTGCACACCGACACATGCTTACATTTGTACGAAATCCCGGGATAGAACCCACAAACAACAGGGCCGAAAGGGCACTACGGGAGCATGTTGTGATACGGAAGATTATCGGGACACTGAGAAACGAGAAGGGCACAAATATCCACGAGACTGTTATGAGCTGCCTGGTTACGTGGAGACAGAAAGGCTTGAATCCATACGAGGAGATTGTTAGGCGGGTGTGCTAAACACGTACTTTTTTGTTATTACCGTATTGAATTTTTCTTGGATATCTTTCATACTTAACCTCTCTTCTGGAAGAATAATATATATTCGTCCTTCATTGTGTTCCTCATACCCTTTATAGGTTTTAGAATACTTTTAACCAGTGACAGACCATGTTTTTTGCAGGATTCTATTATCTTGCTTTCTAATCTGATACCTCCTGTTTGATTCGTATTGGATCCTATAATCATCACAAAATATTTATCTTTTTTCAGTACCCGTGAAACCTCAAAACAGACTGATTCCATATCTTTAAAATAGTTTTCTAATCGCTCATTTTTATTCTTACCAACAAGTCCGATCATTTCATTTCTAATATTACTCACATCATACCCCAAAAAGTTTAATTGTGCTTCATCGTTTTTTATATAATCAATCGCAAACGAATATGGTGGGGATGTAACCACTCCATCAATGGAATTATCTTCCAATGGCATCTTTGTAGCAGTTGCGTTTTCTAAGATGTTGACTGTTCCCAGGTCCATTATGTATTTAGAGCCATTTAACATAAAATCAACTACTGTGTCTTCATATCTTCTTAGAACTTTTGTAAAAAGCTGTTTATGACTGGAGTTAACCACTCTTTTAGAATATCCAAGAGAATCTAAGAAAGCTAATAAAGCCAGTTCATAAACTTTTAATCTTTCAACATCTTCAATTTTTTGTAATTGTTTTTGGGGTTTGCCGACACTAAAGAAATTAAATAACTCTTCTGAACTACTAGAGACCCCTTTTAATAGTTCAATATTTATAGATAGACTATTATACTTTACTTTTGTCATGAATTGGCAGAACGGACTTAGATCTATTGCATAAGAATTTATTCCCATCAGTGCAGATTCAATGTTTGCAGTTCCACTACCGCACATCGGATCTAAAATAGTTTCTCCTTTTTTTATTCCAATGACATTAATCAACGCCTTAATCAACTGAGGATGGAACTTCCCGCGATAGGGAAATAGTCCATGTGTTGCATAACCTGTAGAGAATAATCCATTTTCAAAATAAGCCTTTGTGTGTGCTGACCGATTATCTGTAAGCGCATCTGTAGGTTGATTATACATTAAAAAATGTTTTGTATATTCACCATTAACTGATCTAAAATAGGCTAACCTATCCAACAAATCGCTTTTTGGTAAACAATTATACTCGAGATAGGCTAATTCCAGTTCAAATAACTCATTAACTGATGGTAATAACTCTACTTTATCCTCAAATAAACTTTGTAGGAATGAGGGTATTTTGGAGATATCTCTCTTTTCGTCAGGCATGGTGTGATTTTGGATATCCTAGGATAAAAGTGTTTTCAAGGAAGGGTTCAATGGAAGAGTTATGAGTTATAGTAGTTAGGTTATAGCAGGAAAGAGTAAAATATATCTATATTATCCTGGGAGAGTATCATCCATGCGTCTGCATATCCATAAAAAAGGTATCCGTGCCCTGGGTGTTGCCGAGAGTTTCTTAAAGGGGAGGGGTACAAAGGCAGCCCTTGCAGGAGTGGTCATGCGCGGCGATTTTCAGATAGATGGTTTTGGGTTGACGATGATAACTGTCAGGGGACTTGATGGGACGAGAGGCATTATCCGCATGTTCAGAGATCTTGGTAGGACTGATATCAATGTTATCATGCTAAATGGGTGTATTATAAGCCTTTTCAATCTCGTGGATTTACATGAAGTCTCTAAGACGACGTCGCTTCCTGTTGTCTGTGTGACTTATGAAGAATCTGAGGGACTTGAGAAATATTTTGAAGAATTTGATGATTCAAATGAAAGGCTTGAAATCTACAAAAGGCTTGGCCAGCGAGTGCCAATGAAGTTGCATACAGGGCATGAGGTCTTGGTGAGGTTTGCTGGGGTCGATGAAGAAAACAATGAAAGAGTGGTACGGGCATTACTGGATAAATTCACAATCCAAGGGGCAGTACCAGAGCCGCTTAAGGTTGCAAGGCTTTTTGCAAGGGCGGTGATTAAAAGGTTAGATAGTAATATTCTGAAATTTTAATATCGAAATGACTTCCCATCTAGTATCGCCGAATGAAATCTGGTAATCCTCAAAGTCCTCTATTGTTCTCCAAAAGCATTTATGTTGTGTTTATAAGGCTTGTTCAAGAATAGTGCGCCAAAACAAAACATTTATTATAGTTGACGCTGATTATAATAAATTATTATGCTTGTAGACGATGTTGGAAGCTTCCCTCTGCCAGAAGGGGTGAACAGGAATGAGTTTCAAGATATCTACCCCAAAGCGCAGACGGCCTTTGCAGAAGGAAATGACCTGACGTTGGACCCTTTGCTCAACGAACGGTTCTGTAAGGTCGTCGAATCGTCATTTAAATTGAAGATAGATTCAGGGCTTGACGTTATAAACTATCCGCAGCACCACGACATGCACAAACAGTTTTTAGACCCCATTAATCAGTATCAAAAAGAACCGTTTCTAATCGATGAGAAGTATGCAGTTATCCCGGAGCTCTTTGTCGTTGAAAAGCTGGCAAAAGAGTATTACGAAGAAAAAGGCGAGAGGCTGAAAGTGAAAGTATGTGTCACAGGCCCGATAGAACTCCATCTCAGGACGGAATTCGGGTTTTACATCTACGACGAAATCCTAAACAATCTTGCAAGGAGTGTAAACGCGTTCCTGAAAAATTCGATACTGGACACGAAATATGCCAGAACCCATGTCCTGGTAATAGACGAACCAAGCCTTGGTCTTGCAGACCTCCTAAACATCGAAAAAGACGGGCTTATTAAGGCCATTGAGAGGTCTGTAAAGGATATTGCACCGGATGTCCAGATCCATCTCCATGCACTAAAAGCAGCAGATATCCCGCTTAGTGCAGAAGGAATAGATATACTGACTGGAGAGTTTGCGGCATCTCCGCAGAACATAGATATGATTTCAAAAAAAGATCTCGAAACCCATGATAAATTCATAAGAGGCGGGATAACCAGGACCAATCTGGATTTCATAATGGGTGAACAGATAGAAAAGGGGATGAGACCTGATGGCAGGGGGCATGAGGCTCTTGTAGACAGTCTAGATGTGATTAGAAAGAGATATGAGAAGATATCTGAAAAATTCTCTGATAGATTGAGGTCTGTCGGTCCTGACTGCGGACTTGGGAGCTGGCCATCGCAGGACGTCGCATTTTTGCTTCTAAAAAGAACGGTCAGTGCAGTTGAATAATTTTTCAATATTATTTTACGATGGTCAATAATCTTATAATAATTAGAGCTCATGAGATGCACATCTATTTTTTTATTCTGTGTCTCATGGGTTCCCCTCCCCCCTCCTTACATACCTCTTTTTGTCAGTGTAAATTTGTCTAATAAATCTGTTTAAAAACCGATGTAAGTAGGTTAATTGCTATGGTGGGGGAAGATTTTTAGCCTTGGAGTGTACAAATTTAAGACATAAATATATATGAAATCGAAAGATATAATTTGATAATGCTAAAACGGACAATCCAGACACTGTTGATATTATTGATATTCGCCTTCCCACCAGTTAGTGCATCCTGTCCGGAAGTATCAAACGGGAAATATCCCGGGTGGGAGAAGCGTTATGACAGTCAGATAGATGGGTACCCCGGGCCAGGGCAGGTTGCTGTTGCCTCTGAGTTCAGTATTACAATGGACAGGGTATTTAGTGATGCTGCTATCTTTAAAATCAAAAGAAAGTCAGACGAATACACCCGCGGCTCGGTTTCAACAGGCGAATATTACAACTCCCCGCAGGGAGATATTAGAGTCGAGCTCCATAATACCGTTGGTTCAAATGCGAACCTGTCAATCTACACGCCACAGAAATCAAACATAACAGTCAATATCACAGCAACCCCTGACAGCAATTATCTAAAAAATCTTACCGGGTCGAAATATCCAACCGTCAGGGCCAACGAAGTATTTGATGTTACAATAATCATCAACAACACAGGGGAGATCCCGGCAGAGGACATGAATATCACCCCCATGTTTGACTTTGAGATAATAAGGGAGGAAAGCAGGTATCTTAGCACGGTCTGCCAGGGCGAGGCAATCGAGCTCGAGTATACCCTCAAAGCCCCTGATGTCTGGAAGATAGACGACTACAATCTCACCATGAAACTGGACTATTTTGACTACAATCTACAGCTTGGTAAAAGACAGAACTACAGCGAATTTTTCAGCGGGACGGTGAAGGTTGTAGGTGAATCTGAGATAACTGTCGATAAAAAAGTGGTCTATCCATGGAATTTCGAGGAGGGTTTTCTACAGACCACGGCGAGGGTCGGTGAGCCGATAAGGGTGATTAATAAAATAAATAATACAGGCATATATTTCGATTTCTATGGCAATATAACAGACATCCTGCCGGAAGGTATCAGGGTAATAAGCGGCTCACCTGCATGGAGCGGAAAGATAAGGCCAGGGCAGACGATCTGGGTCGGATATACCATCACAAGTGACGTCCCAATCTCCTATACGACTTATACCGTTGCCTCCTACACAGATACTTACGGCAACATACATTCTAAAAACTGTTCGAACAGTGTTGACATCACGTTTGTCGAAAAACTCCCGAGGATAGAGATCGAAAAAACCGTTACTAAAACCAAACTCGATTTTGACGAATATAAGAAGGTAAACCTTGATATGAATGAGAAAACCAATGTAACGGTCATCCTGAAAAACACTGGGACAGACACTGCCTATGACATAAAGGCATCTGAAGACACACCCCTTTCTATTACCGGTAAAGCATCTTTTGAAGGGATGCTCAAACCCAAGGAGACCGCATCTTACACCTATACCATAACAGGAGATAGAGAAGGGAAACATACACTGAAGACCCTGGTAGATTACAAAGACGTCTTTAAAAACAGGTACTCGGTAAAGGATACCGCAGAGGTTTATGTCAATGCCCCGATACTTGTCATTACCCACAGTTTCAGCCAGGACCAGTGCTGTAGGGGAGAGGTGGATGTGAACGTGAAGGTTAAAAATGTCGGAAGCAAGACCGCTTACAATATATTCGCATCCACAAAATACCCGTCTGATTTTACCCTTATATCAGGCGGCTCGAGACTTGTCCCGATACTCGAGGAAGGTGAAGAATTTGAAAACACATATACGCTCCTGCTGCCAAACGTTACTGCCGATATCTCATACTACTTCAATTCTTTTGTAAAATATGAGGACGATGTGAAAAACAAATACCAGGAAAACAGCACAACAGGTATAAAGGTCGCCAGGGCAGCACCTGATATGACCTTCAAACTCACAGGTAAAACCGTCATCGGTCTTAATAGGTCGTCCACAGTAGCCGTCAGGGTAAAGAATAACGGAAAGAAGGGCGAAAAAGGGACGGTGTTTGATATATCTGCGACCGTTCCTGAGGATCTTGTAGTTGAATCCGGGCTTACAGGGATAAAAGGAGAGCTGAAACCCGGGGAAGAAACCGAGTTCGAGTTTGTCGTAAGAGGGGTGAGGGCAGGTCTAAAGACGATCCAGACCACGCTGGAATTTAATAACGTGTCTTTGACTAAAAATTTTACACTAAGGGTACAGGGGCCTATTCTAACGGTTAACAGGAGGCTGGGAGAAGTCAGGATTTCTCCTGGAGAAGAGGCTGATTTGATACTGGATATATATAATAAAGGAGAGCTCGATGCATATAATGTCTCGTTTGAACAGACCCTCCCGGAGGGGATTGTCCTGGAAGATGGTGAGTTGAAATTTGAAATCCAAAAAATCCCTGCCGGGGGGAAGGTTTCTCGAAGGTATACAATTCGGGCGGGGTATGAAGGGACATACATATTAGAGGCAGGGACGGTTAGATGGTATGACATGCTTGGAAACATATACACTGTAAGTACTTCCAGGCTTAACCTTGATGTTTCATACGTCCAGGCATCTCCTGTACCAGGAGCCACAGAGATGCCTGCCGTAACCCATCTAGAAAAACGCTCTTTTTTAAAGTCTGGCTTGAAGGGTTTAGGCGATATCAGTCCTGTTGTGTTTGTCGGGTTTATATTCTATATCAGTTTGCTTATCATTATTGTAAAAAAGGTATTCAAATGATAAGGTTCACCATTCAGTTAGGTAACAACCCTCTCCTGTATCAGCAGGCGGTCTCCTGCAAATATCTTGATCATATATTCGCCGGTTTTAAGGCCGCGTATCTCTCCTTTAAATGATACGGAGCCCACGCACTGTATGCAGTACTTACCGATGGACTTACCGATGGGTGTTTTTTGTATACGTATGATTATTGTCCTGCCGTTGGTCCTGTCATCTACAATCTCATGGCTTGCATTCAGTGTGTAGCACGGTGTCGGGAGGCCGATGATTCCTGAGAATCTGACAATCCCGCCTTCTACCCATATAGATGCGTTCTGTGTGGCGAGGGTGCAGCTACCCTGACCTGAAGTGAATATCAGTTCCGGCGTCGTGCCAGGTAGGGTCGGTGTTGTGGGTCTTGTCGGCTCTGGCAGTGGGGTTTCTGGCGTGATGGCCGGCTTTTCGCTGGTGAGGGGCGGTGCAGGTTGTACCGGTTCTTTGGTGTGCTCTTCTAATGGTTTTGCACACCCGCCAAGCAGGAAGATTCCTGCAAGTATCAGCATAATTGGGGTTTTTGGGTTCATTTTTAAACACCTATACATTGTCAGGAACTCTTTACATATGTAAATTTCTGCTAAAAAATTAAGGGATATTGACTATGTTGTGATGGTTGAAGTCGAAGTTACGTATTGTACGCCGCCCTGGCCAGGTGTCTTCGTGATGTTGAAAGGCAGGGGGGTCTTATCGTTCTTCGTAAGACTCGATAGGCTTTCTTGCTACATCCCGGGCGAATCTCCAGTGTTTCTGCAATAGTTTTGCCCAGGGGCAGGGATTTTTAAACGTGCTGTTTGGAGTAAGTAGTGGCTGGCTTAATGCTGGCTTAATAGATGTAAATAAGCCATATTATTCATGATATAAGGAGAATCCCAAAAAACCATTTTATTAACCTTATCGCAGATAATTTACGTTTGTCTCTATAATCTCCTACTGGGAAACCCCAACATCTTTCCATTTTATACCTATGCTAGAAAATCGATCT
>WAQR01000034.1 GCA_015520145.1 Candidatus Hydrothermarchaeota archaeon | reverse complement strand
CGCCGGCATCGACCCATCCCCCTTTCCTATAAACATTGGAACAGTTTTTACAGATTGTCCCTTCAAGCCTGTCCTCCAGGCGCACAGGATCTTTCTCTTTAATATAACATCCCTGGCAGATGTTTTCTAAAAGTTTGTCTGTGACTTTACCGCAAATCGGGCAGAAACGTCTACTTACCATAAATCAACCCCGGTTTTACTAATCCTGGCCAGTCCTTGCCCAGGTTTCGACTGGTACCAGGATTACCGTAACTCTTTGTGTAACTCTTTGTGGACAGTATTGAAGAACTCTGTTCCAAAAGCACTGTTCCATAGGTTCCATTGGAAGGTTAACGATGGTAATAGAAAAGTATTTAATTATCATCATATTATGTTTCAATGCCTTAACGCCATGGGGGTTATTTGAACGCCAACCGCACTCATCCTTCTTTTCTTTTTCCCCCGTGGCAACCACCTCCCTCTCAACCTGCTTCCCGCAACTGAATGCAACTGAATGTTTCCAGTTAGATTCTCACCATCTGGGCATGCGGGACACCCTCTACACGTATCACGTTTTGAGGTATTATTACCCCTGCCTCTATCGCCAGTGCAATCGCGTTTTCCCCTGCAAGGTTTGCAATGGTCGCATCTTCAAGGATGGCCGCCACGTCCTTTGACTCCATCAGCTCATCGCCGTAAAAATCTTCCTTTATATGGAGTACTACCTCGTCATCTTCAAAGGTCTTCCCATATATCTCCAGGTCACATACTGCTACCATGACCTCTTTTTCTATCCTGTATACTCTGACATAAAATTCCATATCTCTTAAGATATTTTGTGCATATTATGGTAAGTAGTTTGTGGTAAGTTCCCGTTTCTTCTATCTCATATTCCAATGGAGGTACTATCCCTAATACTTGCCTATAAACCCACCTCTAATAGCATGATCTGCAAGAACCAGTGCAAGCATGCTCTCCAGGACAGGCAAAACCCTCGGCAGTATGCACGGATCATGCCTCCCTTTCACCTTAATCGTCACATCTTCCATCCTCTCAAGGTCAACGGTCTTCTGCTCCATTGCTATCGACGGCGTTGGTTTGACCGCCGCCCGTACCACCACAGGCATCCCATTCGATATCCCGCCCAAGATCCCGCCGGAATTGTTCGTAACGGTCTTCACCTCTCCACTTTCCATTACAAACGGATCGTTGTTCTCCATGCCGGTCTTCCCTGCCACTCCAAATCCCGCCCCGATCTCAACCCCCTTAACCGCACCAACCGACATCATCGCCTTTGCGATATCTGCATCAAGTTTGTCAAACACAGGCTCACCAAGACCTCCTGGGACATTTATCGCGATAACTTCTGCCATCCCGCCGAGAGAATCCCCATCCTTTTTCGCCCTCAAGATTTCGTCTTCTATCTTCCTGGCAGCAGCCATATCAGCGCACCTGACACTCGATTTCTCAACATTCTTTCTTATATCATCTATCAATACCCCGCCCGCTTTAATACCATGCACCTCCACGACATGTCCCAGTATCTCGACCCCGAGCCTGGAAAAAAGCAGCTTCCTGGCAACAGCACCTGCCGCAACCCTGCCGACAGTCTCCCTGCCGGACGCCCTGCCGCCGCCGCGCCAGTCGACATGACCGTATTTCATAAAATATGTAAGATCCGCATGTCCTGGCCTTGGCCTATTTTTCAGCTCGATATAGGGCGAAGAATCAACGTCCCTGTTATAAACTATCATAGCAATAGGCGTCCCTGTAGTCTTACCCTCGAACACGCCTGAAAGTATCCTGGCCCTGTCCTGCTCACCCCTGGATGTGGTTATACCGCTCTGTCCTGGCCTCCTTCTATCAAGCTCCTTTTGGATATCGGACTCTAAGAGCTCAAGCCCTGCAGGGCACCCATCGACGATCACACCTACTGCGGTTCCATGCGACTCCCCAAATGTCGTGATTCTAAAAGCCTTTCCGAATGTATTTCCAGGCATTTTGATCAGACTCACCCCTGCATTTTAACACTTAATATATCCCCGACCTTTAATCCATGCCTGCTACTCTGGTTTGCCTTCATTTCCAGGACATGTCTTGAAACAGCATCTGTCGGACCATATAGGGGGCACATCTCTGTCGTGCAGGGTGGTACGTTTCGTTCGATATAGACGATCTTGAAATCCTTATCCAGCCATATCATGTCAATAGGG
>WAQR01000033.1 GCA_015520145.1 Candidatus Hydrothermarchaeota archaeon | reverse complement strand
GGATGGGAGGACGACCTAAAAAAAATTGAAGAGAACGGATGTATGAAGACTGCTGACCCCACGAAGGTAAGCGAACTTGCAAAGAAGAGGGGCATCTCTCAGATAGGCACGCTTGGATCAGGGAACCATTTCCTGGAACTCCAGGAAGTTGAGGAGATCTATGACGAGGAGGTTGCACGGACATTTGGGATAGAAAGGGTCGGACAGATAACGGTGATGATCCATTCTGGTTCCAGGGGCTGCGGGCATCAGATATGCTCCGATTATTTAAAGGTTATGGAGCGGGCGACTGCCAGGTATGGGATAAAACTGCCAGACAGGCAGCTGGCATGTGCCCCTGCAACATCCAGAGAGGCCCGCGACTATTACCTGGCAATGTCATGTGCCGTGAATTATGCGTTTGCAAACAGGCAGGCCATAGCGCACTGGACAAGGGAGTCGTTTGAGAAGGTGTTAAATGAAGATGCCGCAGACCTCGGGCTAAAAACAGTCTATGAGGTCGCACACAATATCGCTAAAATCGAAACGCATGAAATAGACGGTAAGAAGAGAAAGATCTATGTTCACAGGAAAGGTGCTACAAGGGCATTCGGCCCGGGACGGGACGAGGTGCCAGGACAGTACAGGGGAGTCGGACAGCCGGTCATAATCCCCGGGAACATGGGATCGCCAAGTTATATCCTGGTAGGTACAGATACTGCC
Source organism: Candidatus Hydrothermarchaeota archaeon (assembly GCA_015520145.1). Classification (GTDB taxonomy): domain Archaea; phylum Hydrothermarchaeota; class Hydrothermarchaeia; order Hydrothermarchaeales; family WAQR01; genus WAQR01. The sequence goes on along the minus strand of WAQR01000033.1, from coordinate 7,569 downwards.
ATGAAAGAGACATTTGGTTCGACCTGTCACGGTGCAGGGAGGATATTAAGCCGTGCGGCGGCTAAAAGAAAATTCAGGAGCAAAGACATATTAAACGGTCTTGCAGAAAGAGGGATATATGTAAGGGCTGCGAGCAGGCCGGTTATAGCTGAAGAATCGCCCGGTGCTTATAAAGACCCTGATGAGGTCGTAAAGAGCACGCAGGGGGCAGGTATATCCAGGATAATAGTAAAACTGAGGCCAGTCGGTGTTGCAAAAGGATAAAAATTACTGGTTAAACACAGGATAGAGCATTTTTCAGGAATCGACATGGGTCTAATGACCGGTATTTGAATATACGTAAACTATAAAAGCAATGCCCGCAAACTGCATTTTATTTAAAATAATTTTAGAGGGATGCGGATGAACCTCAAAGGCAAGGACATAATCTCGATTAGAGATCTTACTAAAAAAGATATCGAATACATACTCAAAACTGCCGAAAAGATGGAGAAATCAAGTGATCGCCCTCTTAAAGGGAAGATTCTGTCATGCATGTTCTTCGAGCCAAGCACCAGGACACGGCTGTCTTTTTCAACTGCCATGGAAAGGATGGGCGGGGACGTGATAGGGTTCGCCTCAAAAGAGACGACCTCTGTTGCAAAAGGAGAAAGTCTCAAAGATACTATCAAAACGGTTGAAAACTACTGTGATGTCATCGTGATAAGGCATCCAAAAGAAGGTGCTTCACGACTTGCTGCGGACGTATCAAAAATCCCTGTGATAAACGCAGGCGACGGGTCAAACCAGCATCCGACCCAGACCCTCCTTGACCTGTACACCATAAAGAAAGAGAAAAATCGGCTTGATATAAATATCGCTCTAATAGGTGATTTAAAATACGGCAGGACTGTGCACTCGCTGGTCTATGCGCTTGCGATGTGGGATGCGAAAATCACCCTGGTCTCTCCAGAAGGTCTGGAGATGCCAAGAGAAGTCCTAGGGGACCTGAACAGGTTCAATGCAAAGATAAACGAGACAGATGATATTGAGACAGCAATTTCAAACTCAGATGTCCTCTATGTTACAAGGATTCAAGAGGAGCGGTTTCCAGACCCTGGAGAATATGAGAAGATAAAAGGTGCGTATAGGATAACGCTTGATACACTAAAGCATGCTAAAAAAGATCTTATAATCCTCCATCCACTCCCGCGGGTAGATGAGATCGCCCAGGAAGTGGATGATTCTCCATATGCCAGGTATTTCGAGCAGGTGAACAACGGAGTGCCGGTCAGGATGGCGGTTCTGGGACTTGTTCTGGGGGGAGTAAGGTGAAGGACATAAGGGTTAAAAGGATTAAAAATGGGACGGTTATAGACCATATAACTGGTGGTCAGGCGTTCAATGTCCTGAAGATAATGGGACTTAGGAAAGAATATCCAAGGACAACGTTAACAGTTGCGATGAACGTGCCCTCAAAAAAGCTGGGATTTAAGGACATAGTGAAGGTCGAAGGTAAGGAGATCAAAAAGGAAGAAGTCGATAAAATTGCATTAATCGCACCTGACACAACAATAAATATCATACGGGAACACGAGGTCATTAAAAAAGAGAAGGTGAATATACCTGCACGTCTTGAAGGGGTCTTACGATGCGCCAACCCGAACTGCATAACCAGGTTTGAAGATGCCACGTCAAAGTTCATTGTAGAGGAGAAGTGCCCGATTAAACTTCGGTGTTCATACTGCGAGAGGGTAATGTCGGATAAGGATATTGTAAGACAATTTTGACAGCCCTGCCTACACCTGCCTGCCGTTTATACATGTACCAGGTCCACATGGCCCGCACATATCATCACCTTCAAGGATAAGCCATGACTCCACTTAGAAGCAGGACCACTGCACCAAGAACGAGATTTAGCCTGACAAGTGAGACCACACCAGCGAGCACCTCGCCGATCTCTGGAGTACCGACAAGGGATTCGAGTAGGGGCAATCTGTTGTATCTTATGTAGGCCACGATAGATACCATGACCGCCACAATAGCCAGTTTGAGCAGGAGAACCCTGCCAGAGAGACTGTCTATTAGAATATTAAAAGAACCGACCGTGAGGATTGAAAGATATGCCCCTGAAATTGCAAGTACCGCTACACAAAGCCACACAAGGGGGATAAATCTTCTGAGGACCGTCAGGGCGAGTTTGACCCTGTCCCCTGCATCAATGACACCGACAGACGGTCTTAATACAAAGAGATTAAAGACCATGCCGCCTATCCAGGAGACCGCTGCCAGGGTATGCAGCCACAGCATAACAATGTCAAATGCCATCTTTTCTTACCCCTGCTTTAACTCCTTTATCCTCTCATCCACACCTCTAAGTTCTGCGTTTAACTGCTTTTTGTACTGTTCAAGCATCTCTATCTCCTCGTCTGCTGATACAAATCTCCTGAAGGTGCATCCGCACATACATCCCGCCGTCCGCGCTGGCTGGATTCTTACCTGAACAGGTTGAAGGCATTCTTCACACATTTTAAATCACCTCTTTACTATATTTTTTATAATATATATGAATAATAAAGTATTTAAACTATCAAGTTTATATTAATATAGTAACTTTATGGTATGAAACAGACTTATGGGAACTAAAAACATGGAAACAGAAAGCAGGAAATGTGACCCTGAGGGTCATGAAATATGCCTCTGCCCTCTTGAGGGCGTGATGGAGATTATAAGCAAAAGGTGGGCAATCCTGATAATCGGGGCAATCGGAAACCACAAAAAGCTTAGATACAAAGAGATTATGGAACACCTGGGGGGTATAAGTCCAAAGAGCCTTTCCGACAGGCTAAAAGAGCTTGAAAAGGCGGGTCTTATAGAGAGAAAGGCGTTTCCAGAGATCCCGCCGAGGGTCGAGTATACCCTGACAAAAGACGGCGAGGAGTTGAGGGCGGCGGTAATACCACTCATGGAGTGGGTAAACAGGAGAAATCTATCTACTCAAACAGATAGCCCATGTTCCCGATAATATAGGCTTCTGCATCTTCCGTGCTCTCTACACCGGGAGCAACCTGGAATATGAAAACCCCTTTCTGGATCAACGTGGCATGGTATCTTTTATCTTTTAATTTATGATGTACGGTTAGAGATTTACCATCTACTTTAATTACCTCCTTTTTAGGATAGAAATCTGTCCTGACCGTCATCCTCCCTGTGATATCCTGATAATAATCTTTTGCATCGCGCACTGTTTTAAGTTTCAGGATATTGATTGACCCCCGCCTGCGTTCTATTGTATACGAGTCAGAATATGGATACGGGCGACTGATTGTCTGCATCTCTGGCGGATATTTCGCTTCTATTCCCCCTATAAAGCTTCTTGGAGGTGCTGGGTATCTAAGATCGCCTGTCACATGTGCCTCGGTTAATTCAGTAAGAGATGTATAACCTTTGGGGAGCAGTTTTTCAAACGGGGTGTCAGGTGAGGATAAATCAATCTCAGGTGGAGGTGGAGTGGTTGCCGGGGGTGCAGATGTTGGCGGGACGGTGGTTGTCGGTGCAGCAGTGGTTTCTGGTACAGGTGTTTCAACAGGCTTTCCGCCACCGGTACACCCGGATATAATCAGTACTACCAGCATTACAAATATGAGCTTAACTAGTCTCAGTTGCATTTTTTCACCCTGCTTGTAAAAGAGTATCCTCTCTTACATATATATAATTTTGCTTGTCATGAGATTGCCATGGATTGAGGCCATCCAATTAACAATATAGATTATTGGGTTCTCCAACCAAACGTCATAAAATTCTCTCCCGGTTCGGCTAAAAGCCCCATTGTAACTACTGGAGGCGTCCGTTCACTTTCAAACTCCAGAGTTATCATTTGATCACCTCCTGGAACTAACCGGACGCCTCATGATCATATATAACTTAACTTGAGAGCACCACGCTTTACATAGAAAATTTTATAAATGATAAATGTTAGTAACAGGAAAAGGTGAATTAAATCAATGAAAAACAAGAGCAAGATAATCGTTATTACGGTTCTGGCCGTTCTATTAACCTTTAGTCCAGTAATTGCCCAGGAAGGAGATATAACCGACTCAAGAACCATGGGACTTGCAATAGGCATGGGACTTGCAGCAGGACTTGCAGCAATTGGTGCAGGGATCGGAATCGGACATATTGGAGCTGCCTCTATCGGAGCAATTGCTGAGAAGCCGGAAATGAAGGTCTGGTGCTTTATATTTATCGCAATTGCAGAAGGAATTGCCCTCTATGGTATAGTGATCGCGTTTATCCTTCCAACCTTTCTCAAGTAGGGTAATTATAAGTTAGTAGAGTAATTATAAGTTAGACATGAACGTGGCCAGATATAACCCTACATAACCCCTACATAACCCCTACATAACCAGCAGTCCCTCGATCTTGGATGCTGGCAGCCCTACCTCTTTTGATCTCAGTATTGCGATCAAATTCCGTATCTCGTTTTCTTTTAGATATAGATATGCGATAGATATCCCCACGTTGAACCTGTCACCATAAAATGCACTTTTGCTGATCTGATATATATACCGCCTCAATATCAATTCAAAAGGGAGTATGGATTCCACTTTTGTATATTTTGTAGTATCTGTGAGCAGCGGTACGTACTCCAGGTCATAGGGCAGCATTGCCATTGTTTTATCATAATCCTTTAATGCGGCAGATATAACCTCTGTATATCTGAACTCTGGAAGTTCTGTTGATAACTGCCTTAAATGCCTTATATTCAATATCGTCCTTAAAATGTCCCTGTCTATATTGTACATATACGGGATGAAATTTGGCCAGGCTTCTTCCTCGCTTACTCCTCTTAATCTAAATGCAGTGATAATATTTTTTGAATCTATCTCTGTACCTATTAAGCGGGACGTGATCTTTTTGTCTTTGTTACCAAGTCTGGTCAGTACTCTTCCAATCTTCGTGTAGAGGTACTTATCGAGGGATATTATAAATGGATAGGCATTCCCGACTTCACGATACTTCTTTAACGCTTCTTTTAAAGGTGTGTAATAGTCGGTAAATTTTAGAATCTCAATTAGTTCCTCGACAGTTTCAAGCTGATGCAGTCTCGCAAGCGTTGATTGACCGATCATTTTCTCAAGTACCCAGGGATAGGTCCTCATTTCCTTTTCAGAAAATCTAGATACCTTCATATAAATAAGGGTTTTAATTGCAGCGACTTCAAACCTCTTCGCCACTTCTTTTAGCAGGATTTTGGCATCTCCAAAAACAGAATTGATAAGTTTTTCATAGTCCTCCACAAGACTTTTTGTAAACACATTCTCTATGTCCACAGACGGATATGATTTCAGTCTAGCAATCTCATTTTTATAACCCGTATTTTTTAATAAGGTGATACAATCTTCATAATTTGGAACTTCGATAAGAGACCTCAAATCGCTTTCACTCAAAAGTCTCGATTTCATCGCCCCTACCCTGGAGTTCACATAGGCATATTTAGAAATCGACACTTAGCACCCAGCACCTCCCTCTATAGTTCAGTGTGTACAAGCTCCACAATCCCGAGCACATCACCATTTTCAATATTCCCATTCCGCCAGGAATGAAATGCTGCAACTTCGACGATCCTGTCTCTATCTATCATCTTTGGCGGCTCTTCAATCACAGCAATTATGGTACCCAGTGGATGTCTTGCATAACCTCCGATAAATACCATATGGCTTTTGGGTATTTCGATAGGAGTTATTTTCATTACAACTGTCTCTCCACTCGATACTTTTCGGTCTTCCCTGGATATCACAACATGTATAATCCTGTGAATATCACCTGTCTTTACAACTGCCTGAGTATCAAACGCCTGGTCCACTAATTTCTTGATTCGCCACTTCATAAAAAATCACTTTTATCTGACCGTTTTTCTTGAAGTACCACTGTATCCACTTGTATACTTCAAAGACCTGAAAACGCAGTATTTTGCGACTGACCTCGATGTGACCATCCCGATAATCTCACCATTCTCCATTACAGGCAATCTCCTTATAGGATGTATATTAAATATCTCACTTGCTTTCTGTATACTTGCGTTTGAGTCTATTGTATATCTAAGTTCTGTCATTATCTCCGAGACCTTTACCATCTTGGGATCCAGATCTTTAGAAATAACCTTGACTATGATATCCCTTTCTGTTACAATCCCCCAGTTCAATTCGTCGACTTTAATCAACACAGACCCGATATTTTTATCCCTCATTATCTTAGCCACTTCTAATATAGAAATATTCGGGTCGACTATGGTGATTGCGTGCATAATTTCTTTGACAGTCATTTTAATCACTTGTGCATATTTAACGTTATTAAAAATGTTGCTGTCAAAACAGCCCTGAAGTCGATATCTTCTTTAATCCTACTCTCTCTCTAATCCTCCTTAATCACCATTATCTTAAGTTCAGTCATCTCCTCAATGGCATATCTTACACCTTCCCTGCCAAACCCTGATTCCTTAACCCCGCCGTAAGGCATGCTGTCGACCCTAAATGTCGGGATGTCATTGATTATCACCCCGCCCACCTCAAGTCTTTCAAACGCCCTGAATGCCGTTCCAATCCCGCTGGAAAATACACCTGCCTGTAGACCGTATACAGAATCATTGACCTCACAGAACGCCTCATCTATGTCCTTGTATTTGAATACAGTTACAATCGGAGCAAACGCCTCTTCGCAGCATATCCTGGACGTTTTTTTTGCATTGGCTATTATTGTTGGCTCGAAAAACACATTATCCCTCGGCTTCCCGCCGGTTAATATCCTGGCACCTGCTCTTACACCTTCTTTGACCCATTCCTCTGTCCGTTTTACTGCCTTTGTGTCAATCATCGGCCCGATGTCGGTTTCAGGGTCAAGCGGGTCGCCGGTCTTGAGCGTGTTCACGTTGCTGATGAACTCGTCCATGAACCTCTCGTAGACCTCTTCATGGATGTAAATCCTCTGTACCGAGATGCATATCTGACCTGCGTAGGAGAACGCACCTACCGCAGCCCGTTTTGCCGCAAACTTAATGTCAGCATCTTTATGTACTATCAGCCCTGCATTACCTCCAAGTTCCAGGACAACCCTTTTCATTGGCCCGGCACGCTTTTTCATCATCCAGCCGACCGCACGGCTGCCGGTAAAAGAGAGCATCTTGAATCTCCTGTCAGTGACCAGGGCTTCTCCTATCTCCCTGCGGCACGGGAGTACGCTAAGCGCGCCCTTGGGCCAGTTAGTGTTTTCTATTATCTCAGCAAGGATGAGTGCAGTTATCGGCGTCTTGGACGAGGGTTTTAGAACTATCGGGTTTCCTGATGCAATGGCAGGTGACAGTTTATGTGCTACCAGGTTTAGAGGGAAATTGAACGGAGTGATGGCAGCAATCGGGCCTATCGGGAAACGCCGGGTAATGCCTGTCCTGCCCTTAGAGGCTTTTGTGATATCCAGGGGCAGGTACTCCCCGCAAAGCCGCGTCGCTTCCTGTGAGCCGAGGGTGAACGTGCATATCCCCCTGTCCACTTCTACCAGCGCGTCCTTTATAGGTTTCCCTGATTCGAGTGCAAT
>WAQR01000032.1 GCA_015520145.1 Candidatus Hydrothermarchaeota archaeon | reverse complement strand
CTCACGCCCTCACCGATAAAACAACGGGCACCTATTTTTATGGAATTCCTTGAGGTTATTCTGGTAAAACAGTTGATCCATGTACCATGGCCTATGGTTATCTTCCCGCCGTTCCAGCATTCCAGGGAGACATAAGGACGGATCCTGCATCCCTTGTGGATACATATCTCTCCGTCAGACTCCAGTGTCATGGATACATTGTGGTCTATCCTGCATCTCTCAATCATTACTCTGGAACAGTTGCTTTTAGATACATTAAAAGGACTGGATATGGCTGGATATCCCTGAATATCCAGTCCGTGGAGTGCCCTTAGCTTATACTGGTTTATTACCCGTTTGATGTTTCGTACTATTTTTGGTGTGAGCATAACAGGTCTTCCTGTTCGATTATATTACTTAAAAAACAAAAATGTTTGCATGGAAAAAACAGTCCCTCTTGAAACCGCTATCAACAGTCGAACTACATACGCGATGCCTGGCACGGCACGACATTTTGGTGTCTTTAACCCTTCTGGAGTGGCAGTCCGCCGGTTATAGGCCATGCCACGAGGGTTTTCAGGAGGTTCGGTTACAGGAACTATTTTGCCCTTGGGGCTTTTGTCCAGGGAGTTAGTCTATCGTGCGCCGCCCTTCTGCGGCCTTTGGCAGCGTGTGTTATCGGTTGGTTCAAGCCATATGCGCTAGGACGGCGGTGGTCCTTTGAAAGAGTTGTTTTAAGGCTTTGTATCGGCAGTGCACAAAAGAGCTATCCCCATAAAGGCCAGAGGGAAATGAAGGATACAGACTATCACACTTCAAAAAGGCCGAAAGGCTGACCATCATAACGCAGTATTGACCTCTGTTGGTTCGTATGGTACTAATCGTCGGTCAATACCGCATTTTCGCTCACGCAAGGTCAACGAGAATCTTTAATAAGTTAAGCATCTAAAATGATAATATGAGCGATGTACCATATTTATGGAGAGCACAAAACAAGGTGGGTGACTATTTCAAAGCGATGAATATGAGTGTATGAAATCCACTCTTGAGATCCTCTCTGATACCGAGTTTTTAGATCAAATTAGTGAAAGCAGAACGGATTACAGAAAAGGCAGGTTTAAAAAACTTTCCGAACTTCTAAAAGACTAAAGCTTGTTCATTTCAATTTGTATTCTATTGGAGACAATCACCTCATATTTCATTAAAATGAGTTTCTACCAATCACTCTTATAAGCTTTCCTACCTCTGCATTGACAGACGAAATTATGAGAGTTTTGTTCTTGATACAAACGTTTTCATTTCAGGTATAGTCAGATTCTAACTTAATGCTCAATTTGTTATCTACCTAGCCCCTTACTGCTTCCTCTTGGTATGGTTTCCAGACTTTTATTCCTTCTATTCGCTCGAAGTCCGAGTCATTGGTGGCTATGTCGGTAATGCGGTTTTCTTTCATTGTTGAAGCAATAATCAGGTCGTTAGAAAGGAGATTATAAGATGAAATGTACATCGGAATTGTATTTACTACGTAATCTTTGCTAGACTCCAGCATAAACAGGTTTTGCATGGCAAGGAGTTCATTAACCGGTGTAGGGTTGACCTCTCTTAGCACCTTTGGATTCTCCTTTATGTATCTGCCGACGGCCCTGTAACCTTTGTCATATTTCTCTGCTACCTCTGCACGAATGAAGTTGTAAAGTACCTCGCTTATAACAATGGAATTTATGACTCCTATAAGTCTGCCTGCTTCAATGCGGAGGAGAAACCTCCCGCATTCGTCTCCGAAAACCTCATCGCCTAAGAGATGATAAGTTAAGATATTTGAATCTATAAATACTATTGAGTCATCGGATATTTTTGAGAGGCTATTCAAGTATTTCTCCCTCTTCTACGGTCTCGATGAGTTCTTGAATTTTTGAATGATCTCTTATTTTTAAAGCTCCTGCCACACCTTTTACCACTGATTTCTTGGGTTTCTCCTTTACCAGTATTAAAACATCTGAATTTTCGGGAATGTTTACTTCACCCAAGGGGACTATCACCCCTTTTTTCACTGTTCCTTTAATAGGCTGTCTTAGACCCATGTAAAAACACCTGTATTTAACTTTATTATAACATCTTAAATAGTTTGCTTTCAATGCCTATATCCGCAACGTCGTTTGCCCCGTATTTTGTTAAATTGAGGAAACGCATAGGCACCCTGGTAATCTCATCACATTTAAGCAATGAAACTAAATCAAACCAGTCACCGCCACGACTTATTTCTTTCGTTTTATGTGTGGCGGGTATCGAAGAGGGACCATATTAACTTTTTCCCTCGACATCCTCTAGGAAAAATCGCGCCTCCATATTCATTCCCGGTATTTTATCACCCTGCCGGGAACGCCAACAACAACTGCATATTCAGGGACGTCCTCTGTGATAACTGCATTGGCACCGATCACTGCTCCAGTACCGACATTCACACCTGGGAGAATTGTGGCCTTTGCACCGATAAGGCAGTCGTCACCTATAACTACTTCCAAATCTTCAAAACCCTGTTCGGCAATAGGTTTACTTGAGCTTGTGTGGATGTGGGAAAAATCGTGGATACTTACACTTTCACCAATAAAACAACGGGCACCTATTTTTATGGAATTCCTTGAGGTTATTCTGGTAAAACAGTTGATCCATGTACCATGGCCTATGGTTATCTTCCCGCCGTTCCAGCATTCCAGGG
>WAQR01000031.1 GCA_015520145.1 Candidatus Hydrothermarchaeota archaeon | reverse complement strand
CTTTCATACATGCCACTTAAACCTACTTAAACCTACTTAAACCTTACTTTAGCCCGCCTTCCATCCTGTGCCAATATTCTTCCACATACCTCTTTTCATACTTTTTATGAACAGTTCCAAAAATATATGATTTTCTCTTAATCTATCTTAAATAGGTTTATATAGATTTTTTTTAGACCGTTAAGCCATGAAAAAGACTCTAAAAATGGAAAAAAACGGAGGTATGAGAATGAAATTGAGTTATATAATTGGAATTATGCTGGTGCTTTTTATGCTTGCACCAGTACATGCAGAAGAAGAAAGTGTGGCAAGTGCTGGAGATAATGCCTGGATACTGGTCAGTACAGCCCTGGTATTTATCATGATCCCCGGTGTTGGGCTGTTCTATGGAGGCATGGTACGAAAAAAGAACGCAATATCGACGATAATGCTGAGTTTAGCTATTCTGGCAATGATCAGTCTCCAGTGGGTTTTGTGGGGCTACAGCCTGGCGTTCGGCTCTGACATAGGCGGATTTATCGGTAGCCTTGAGTTCGCGGGACTTAGAGGTGTCGGGATGGAAACCATGGAAGGCCTGACTATTCCATCTCTAACTTTCATGATATTCCAGGCAATGTTTGCCATAATAACCGTGGCTCTGATTACAGGGGCATTTGTGGAGCGTATCAAGTTCAGCGCTTTTCTCATCTTTTCCCTTATATGGGCTACCATAGTATACGACCCAATAGCACACTGGGTCTGGGGCGGCGGCTGGCTTGGAAAACTGGGCGCCCTTGATTTTGCAGGTGGGACTGTTGTTCATATCAGTTCAGGTATTTCAGCCCTGGCCGTGGCACTTGTAATCGGGGCACGCAAGGGATTCGGCAAGGTCCCGATGGAGCCGCACAATATCCCGATGACCGTCCTTGGGGCTGTCCTGCTCTGGTTCGGCTGGTTCGGGTTCAACGCTGGTAGCGCGCTTGCAGCAGATGGACTTGCGGCGAATGCCTTTGTAACAACGAATACTGCGGCAGCAGCAGCGGCATTTACCTGGATGCTGCTAAGCTGGAGACACAGGAAACCGAGCGTACTTGGTATAGCAACCGGTGCTGTGGCAGGGCTTGTGGCAATAACTCCCGCAGCAGGGTTCGTGACACCGATGGCTGCCATAGCGATAGGTATTGGTGCAGGTATCTTCTGTTACTATGCCCTGCTCTTTAGGATGAATCGGGTAGACGAGTCACTCGATGTCTGGGCAGTCCATGGTATAGGTGGTACCTGGGGCGCTATCGCGACAGGGATATTTGCGAGCATTGGCGCAACAGGTCTGCTTTCTGGCAATCCGTCACAGGTCGGCATCCAGGCGATAGCAGTCGGTGCAACATGGATATATGCATTTGTGGTGACATATATACTGGCAAAGGTCATAGATATGACCATAGGGCTTCGTGTAGAAGAAGCAGAGGAAGATGTCGGACTGGATATAAGCCAGCATGCTGAGAAAGCATACTCGTGAGGTGAGTAAAAATGAAGAAAATCGAGGCAATTATAAGGCCTGAAAAACTTGACCTTGTCAAGGATGTCCTTGAGGAAAAGGGTTTCCCCGGGATGACTGTCATGGAAGTCACCGGTAGAGGCCGACAGAAAGGTATCGCCCTCCAGTGGAGGGCTGGTGAGTACAGGGTGGACTTCCTGCAGAAGGTCAAGCTCGAAATCGTGGTGGATGACGAAGACGTTGACAAGGTGATTGATGCAATACTTGAAGCCGCGCCAATGCACAAGGTTGGAGACGGCAAGATCTTCGTGTCCAGCGTCGAAGAAATCGTCCGAGTCAGGACAGGCGAGCGGGGAAAGGACGCCATATAGGCGTCTTCTCTTTTATTTTTCTTTTATTTTTAACACACTGTGACTCAGTCCACAAAAATTTATTTAAACGTCATCTCAAAATTGAAACACATATGTATAAAGAGATTATTGAAGGAAGGACAAGACTTCTGGTACCTGAGAAGGGGACGTTTGGCAGGACAGTTGCCGGGAGAATAAAGAGGTCGCCTGTGTTCTATAATCCCAGGATGAAGCTTAATCGTGATATCTGCTGTTCTGTTGTCAGGGCCCTTAAAAGAGATGTGGTGTTTTTAGACCTCCTTTCAGGGAGCGGGGCGAAAGGGATTAGAGTCGCACATGAAACAGGGCAGAGCGTTCACCTAAATGATGCCAGTGAAGACGCTGTGGCGTTGATTGAAAAGAATGCCAGGTTAAATGGTCTGGATAATGTCACTGTATCTAATGAAAATGCCAACCTGCTATTACAAAAGCGGTATGGCTCTTTTGATTTTATTGATATCGACCCATTCGGAACCCCTGTCCAGTTTCTGGATAACTCTTTGATGGCAGTTGATAAACACGGTGTCCTCGGCATAACTGCCACGGATACTGCACCTCTTTGCGGGGTATATCCTGCTGCATGTTTCAGGAAATATGGTGCCAGGCCTCTAAGGTCAGAGTTCTGCCATGAGGTGGGGCTTAGACTGCTTGTCGGGTATGCAGCAAGGACTGCTGCAAAATATTCTTATGGGATAAGGTGTCTGCTGTCACATTCTACAGAGCATTATTTCAGGGTATATCTCAAGGTTTTTAAGGGAAAGAAAAAGGCTGATGCCTCTCTCGAAGAGCTGGGTTATGTTTATTACTGCAGGAAATGCCTTGAGCATGAGTATGGGAGGGGATACCTACCTGAATTAAAGTCGTGCGGTTGTGATGGTAGATATGAGGTTGCAGGCCCTCTGTGGCTTGGGAGGATACAGGATGCTGTATTTTGTAAGGGGGTGGTCAGGATGTCCTGGTATCTTACAGACCCGGGAACAGAGAGGCTCCTGGAGATGATATCTGAGGAGATAGATATACCTTTCTATTATGACATCCACAGGGTATGCAGGGTTTTGAGAACGAGTGCGATTCCAACAGATGAGGTTATCCAGGCATTGGAGGATGAGGGTTATAGGGCGACACGAACACATTTCTCTAAAACAGGGATTAAAACAGATGCGCCTGCTGAGGTTGTTAGGGGAGTGCTGCTCATGACGTTAAGCTTTTTGATTTCTCACTTAGCGATTATGATCACGACATTACAGGCTGTTCGAAGAATTCATCTACCCATTCTATGAGTGATTCGAGGGCAGACCGCCCTGCAAGAAATGGATATACCTGGTCTATCAGCTTTTCTGTCCGTTTTTTTATTTCACCTGTCTTTTTTAAAAAGAGTTCTCTATCCTCTTTCTCACAGGAGATTTCTTTTAGCTCTTCTTTTGTGTCGCTCAGGTATCTTTGAACCCTTTTATGTGTCGGGATGGATACGACCCTCAAGTTGTCCATTATCTCTGCACATGTTTTGGTAACCGCCTCTTTTTCTTTTGAGAGTTCTTTTTGGAGGCGGGCGATTATTTTTTTGAGTTCCTTATTCTGGGAGCGGTTTACGGCGTCTTTTAGCTCGCCCGGGGAGACCCTTCTCTGGATTATTAGCTGCTGGAATTGTTCTCTGCCCTGTATTTCCACCCCCAGCCTGTTTGCGAGGTCTCTAAACGTATGATTAAGCCCACCCTGGCTTTTTGCCGAGTCAGGACCCTGGCCGCCTATCTCTTCGATAAATGCCAGCGCTGTTCCGATATCTGTGTCGAGGTGGCCGGCACATATCTCCAGTGCCTTTGTCAGGTCCTCGATGTGTTCCCATGTCTCGTTTAGAACCTCTCCCGGGACGCCTCTTTGCCTGCTTATTTTAAGGTGCGTGCCGATAAAGTTTGCAAGTGCCATGCTCCCTGGTTTGAATGCATAAGGGATTTCTATTTTCTCGATTTTTATCCTGCTGCCGTCTTTGACCGGTCTTAGAGGGGCAAGGACCTTTCTGTAGCCTTCTGTTTTAAGAAGCGGGGCGCCGGGATATGCCATCAGCATATCGTTGAAGCTGAAGACAGGCATTATTTCATATTTCGCGGATTTTTTGATTATCCTGCTTATTTTGAGAAGCTCTTTTGATATCTCCAAGATCGCGTTTTTCTTTCTCGGCCGTGAGGTGATGATGAAGACCCCTGGCACTATTCCTTCTTCAAGGCAGGCGTAAATCAGGTCTTCGGCCTTTTTGATGTATTCCTTTTCTTTTCCTTTTATGGTTTTGTTGAAATATCTTATCTTTTCTGGTACAAAGCTCTCGACGCCTATCTGGAGCCGCCCGAAGTTTGCTTTACCAAGCTTTTTCAGGATATCTTTGTCTTTGATTGAGTCGACCCTTATCATTGCACCGAAGGCGATTTTTTTGTTGATACCTTTTTTGATTATTTTGTCCAGAAGTTCCTGTGTCCAGGTCGTGTTCTGGATGAACTGGTCGTCGTCGAATGTTACGGTCTTTATGCCGTGGCTTGCCGCCTCTTCCAGGAGTTCGATGACCCTGTGTACAGGGAGCCTGCGGCCGGGTGGGGTGATGATCCCGCAGTAGGAGCACCGCCCCCAGTTGCATCCCTTCTGGACGTAGAGGCTTATACCTGTCCAGCCCCTGTCTTTTATGTCCTGCCAGGGGTAGACCGCCATCTTTTCGAATTCTTTTGCAGTCGGGTACAGGTCATTACCCCCTTCGAGTCTGACTGTCGTATCGCCTGTGTTGAAGGAAACATTTTTTAATGGGAGATGGACCACCCTGCCGTTGATTTTTCTTTTTATCCTGGATTTTTTGAGTGCGTCTGCCTGCTCATTTGAGATGGGGCTTTTGTAAAATGCCTTTGTTTGCAGGATGAGGTCGATGCCTTCTCCCAGGAATTCCCTCTCTTCTTTTGAGATGTCTATTTCTGAGTCAAAGGGTATGACAAGCCAATCTTTTCTGGTTTGCGAAGCCCGTTTGATGTGCCTTAGGACCTCTGGCAACACCAGTTCGCCTTCACCTTCGATGAGCATGTCCACACCGAGGGCATTTATCAGGTCAGGGTATTCGTCCACACCGTGCCCGCCGATTATCGTGGTGACGAATGGATCTTCTTTTTTGACTTTTATTGCTGTTGCCAGGAGCTCACGGATTTCTGCACTCGAGAGGATGGATAGTGCCACGCAGTCGTATTTTTCCTGTCTGACTTTTTTGAGGAGTTCTTCTTCGCCTGTGAGGAAATCGACCTCGTTGCCGCTGTTTCTTAAAAGCTGGACGAATGCGGAGATACCCGGGGCCTCGTTTCTGTTGTATTTGTCATAAGAGATGTAAAATGCGAGTTTTGCCATGAGGATTTGATGGCGGTGGGGGTTTAAAAAGGTTGTGTGGGTGGGGGATGTTGGAGAGTGAAACCAGATACATGTCTGTTATATGAGCAAGTCGAAAACATCAGCAAGGAAACCGAAGT
>WAQR01000030.1 GCA_015520145.1 Candidatus Hydrothermarchaeota archaeon | reverse complement strand
GAATATGCTAACTGTGCATTATGCGCAGCGTGCTATGGGGCGTGTCCTGTGGTGGAGAGGGATGAGGGTTATCTCGGCCCTGCTGCCATTTTAAATGTATGGCGGTTCATCGTTGATCCCAGGGACATCATGGGGAAGGAACGCCTGGCTATGCTCGATTCAAACCGTGGGGTCTGGGGCTGTGATCTGGTGTTTAAATGCGCGGAGGTGTGTCCGAAAGGTATCTCTCCGACAAAAGCCATAACAGCCATTCGGAGGAGGATCCTTGCATCAAAGATTAAAAGGTTTATTTCAAAATAGCGGTCTTCCAAGCATGAGCGGCGAGAAGGCATAGACCGCAAAAGAAAACAGGGCTGCCCCGAGTACCATAAACGTCCAGAACAGTATCTTCTGCCCCCTCTCGCCTATCCCGAGGTCTATCAAAACCACCCTGAAGCCGTTTAATGTGTGGTATATAACAAAAGCCAGGAGCACGAGATCGAGGAACAGAAAGGCAGGTGAACGGGGGTCTGGGAGAAAGCGGGTGATTGTATCATAGCCTACAAGCTTTGGGTGGATGCTCCATATATGGATGAAGAGAAGCGGGCCGATGAGTATCCCTGTCACCCTCTGGAAGAGCCACGACCACAGACCTGTTTCCTGTAAGACTTTCATATCCCTGATTTTGTACAACTGGAACTCACTCCCAAAAGTGTTATCCTTTCTCTCGTGCTATTCCTTTTCTGCCACTAAATTCTGCCACTAAAGGCTGTTTGACTAATCAAACTTAAAAACCTTCCTCTATGGTCATATCTTTGAAAATGAAGGTATCAACTGAACAGAAAAGTTTTTAAGATGGGTCAGCCCAACATCTTTCTCGTTGTTATTCAATATCATTTAATATCAATATCCTACTACATTAGAAATTAGATTAGAATAAGTATATCAGTACATCCAGGTAGATACACAATGGAACAAATGGAACACATATTCAGGGCATATGACATAAGAGGGATATTCAACAGAGAACTTACCGCAGAGACAGCAACAAGGATCGGGCTGGCATTTGGAACATTTCTGGAAGGCAGCGGGAAGGTCCTGGTAGCAAGAGACCCAAGAACCAGCAGTGAAATCATAGAACGTGCATTTATCTCAGGACTTGCATCCACCGGGTGCGAATGCTTCTCGACAGGTCTTGTACCGATTCCGACAGCCAATTTCAAGACCTGGAGAGGCAAATTTGATGCAGGGGCATATATCACAGCATCTCACAACCCTCCAGAATACAACGGAGTCAGATTCAGACATCCAGACGGTTCAGGTTACACAACACAGAACAATGAAATCAAAGAAATATTCATGAACGGGGATTTCAAACTGAGAAATTGGGACAGGCTTGGGGAGATCCACCATATTAACTCCAAAGAGACGATAAGAGAATACTCGGACTTTTTAAAAGTCAAGACAAACATCTCAAGAGAATTAAACATCATGCTGGACACAGGGAACGGTGCATCCTGTTTTACTGCCCCGCAGATATTCAGTGACCTTGGATGCAACGTCATCGTTATAAATCAGCGGGCAGACGGCACGTTTCCCGGCCGGCCATCAGAGCCGTCTGACAAGACACTTGGCGAACTGAAAAGCAGAGTTGTAAAAGAAGGGTCAGATTTTGGTGCGGGATTCGACGGTGACGGTGACAGGGTCATATTCGTCGATGACAAAGGCAGGGCAGTCCAGACCGAAAAGATAGGTATTATAATCTCACGCGAGATCTTAAAGCAGCAGAAAGGGAACATTATCGCAAATGTAGAGTGTTCTATGATAGTCGAAAGGGAGATAGAAAGACTCGGAGGCACTGTTAAAAGGGTGCGGGTTGGGGATGTATTCGTCTGTGAGGCCATCAAAGAGCATGGAGCACTATTTGCCATGGAGACAAGTGCCCACTATTTTATGCCTGAGTACTACATCTTTGATGACCCTGTACTGGTAAGTCTAAAGCTTGCGGAGATACTCTCAAGAGAAGAGAGACCACTCTCAGAACTGGCAGACGAGATCCCGAGTTATCCGAGGATGGCAGAAAAATTCGATTGTCCAGATAAAATAAAGTTCAAAGTCGTGGACAGGATTATAGATGATTTTAAATCCAATGGCTACAATCTCGACCTGACAGACGGCGCTAGGCTCGTATTTGATGACGGCTGGGCATTGATAAGACCCTCAAACACCACACCATTACTTAGAGTTACTGTAGAGGCAGAGACCCGGGAACGGCTTAACAGGCTTTTTGACATTGTAAGAAATGGATTCGAAGATGCCCTGAAAACTACGAAAGCTGCTCCCTAACCCATCCACTGCCTTTTTATCTCTTCTTTAGCATACTCTAGGAACTCTTCCTTCTTTCCTTCTTCAATAACTGCTCCTGCTGCAATGTCGTGACCCCCACCTTCTCCCTTGACACCCTCTGATGCATATGCCATAACCTTCCCCAGATTTAGACCATTTTCAACCATATCTCTAGTACCTCTCGAAGAGACCTTTAGAGAGTTATCATCTCTTTTTGAAAACGCTATAATTGGTTTTAATCCCTCAAGTATCCTCGAATTCAATACCATTGATGCAACAGTTCCTATGACGTTCTCATCTATGTCCTCCCCGGCATCAAGTGCGTATAGGACCTCCATGTCCTCGATTCTATCAGTATTTTCTGAGATCCATTTATAACATTTCGATAGATAGCCTTTGTGCTCATACAGCATATCCAGAGATTTCTTATATAACTTCCCTCTGTCTCCAAGACAGACTGCAAGCCCGATACCGTTCTTTTCATGCTTTCCGCAGCCGTTTAAAAGTGTTGCAAACTCTCTACCATCTCTTAGATGCGTCCTCCTATCCTCCTTTAGAAGGGTACAGACCTCACCAACAATACCTTCTGCAAGTTTTGGCGGGACCTTGTTTTCAATCATTTTGAGGACAAGTGCGGTTACAAGTCGCTGCCTCTCATCTTTGTCCAGGTCTGCCAGCATCGTGAACTCATCATCCTTTTTTACAGGTATGCCGAGATCGTTTAAAAATTGAATGCTGGCACTTTCGCTTCCACTAAGCCCCGGAATAAACGGCTCGGTTGTATATTCGATTGCCCTGTAGAGCGGGCGGGTCTGGCGCCCGAAAAGCCTTAGGTCCTTTTCCACCTTCAGTACCCCGGCATCTTCGCCGTCTTTTATTATTTCCCTGTTGACACCTCTAAATACTCCGTCCCCATCCTGGTTGTCGCCGATAGCACCGACTATCGCGAGTGCAGCGAGGTTGACATTTTCAGGATTGTATGCCTTTGAGAAAAGATATGCCATCCCCGAGCCGCTGATCTCTTTTGATCCGTCTATACCATGACTGTGGGGGTTTATGTGGATAAGGTTCTCGTGGTCGAGAATCTTTGGCTGGTGGTGGTCCAGGATGATGACAAGACAGTTGTCCAGGAGGATATCTTTAATTGAATCCAGCTGCCCGCTCCCGCAGTCGGTAAATATCACAATTTCAGGCTTTTCTTTTGAAACCTCTTTTATTACAATCTCTTCCAGCTGTTTGACACTCCTTGTGTGGATGCTCCTGTTTTCCCGCATGAATGTTTTATGAACTATACCACCCGCGGTCAGCCCATCTGCATCGTTGTGTGTCACCACCCTTACAACCCTGTCTGAATAGTCTTTTAAGGTCTTGGAGGCTTCTTTAAACTCCCTGTAAAGCTTTCCTGAAACCGGCTTCATGGGTAATATGCCCCTATTTCACCAATAACTTGGCTTTATCCAGAGTGTACTTCCAATCAGCGGGCAGTTTCCCTGCTCTTTTATAATATTTTACAAGCCTTCTTATTTTGGATTCGGTTAGCTGTAGTCCCCTTTTGGCAACCATATCCTGGGCATTTGTAGAGCGATGTTTTGATAAGGCAACTGCCTTTCTAATAAGGTCCATTAAATCCTGCGGAATCTCTGGTTTGATGTTGTGTTTTTCAAGTATCTGGCATATCCTCTTTTTAGTGAGCAGTTTAACGTTTGGGATGCCGTACTGGTCTCTTAAAATAATCCCTATCTTGCTTGGGGTTTCTCCTTTCTTTACCAGTTTTACTATTATTTCTTCGACATCTTCAGGTTTGTGTTCAACCCAGGCAGGGGATTCCGTCCTGTAGGGTCTTGTCGAACCAGATTTTCCTCTTTTTCTTGAGTACATTCTTGCCATTTTTCATACCTCAATTCATACCTCAAACATGAAACTTCAAAAAAAATCCCTTTTTCAATTAAATTTAAACGTTTCAATGAGCGATGTTACCTAACATGGGAAATTTTATTTAGATTACAGATATGCAGGACGCCTATCACAGGCCATCTGCAGCAGAGCCCTGGTGTATCTGTATTCTGTATCATCTGTATCAGTTATTTATATATTTTATTATCTTCCTTTTTTATTATTACATGGACATGGCAATGATGGCAATGCCACTGACGTTAACCGGCAGATATAGGCAGGATCATCGTAGGCAGGGTATGGAATTGGCAGGTGTTACTGGTATCGATTTTAGGGAGTGGTGTCATGGCAGAGTTTTTATGGCAGAATTTAATGGAGGAGTTAAGATTTAATATCTATACGCACCGATATGTAT
>WAQR01000029.1 GCA_015520145.1 Candidatus Hydrothermarchaeota archaeon | reverse complement strand
AAACAAGGCATTTGTGCTGACCTAGGTGCGCCCATCCCCGGCGTCGCTATTGTCGTTCGTCATTTATCGTCATTTAGCATGGCCGTTCTTTTTCTGATAGATATGTTCCCTATTATCGATAATCGAGAACCTCTCTCTCACACTCCTACTCAAAGTCTCGACTTTTCCGATTACAAGGTATCCGCCCATATTTAAAGCACGGTAAAAATTATTAAATAATTCCTTCTGGAAATCCCTGGACAAATATATTATCACATTCCTGCAGAAGATCATATCGATATTCTTTGGGTATCTATCAGTGAGGAGGTTGTGCTTCTTAAATTGCACCAGGCTCTTTAATCTGTCATTTACCATATACATATTGTCCTCAGACCTTGTAAAATATTTATTTAAATACCACTTACCTGTACTCCACTTACCGGTGGTGCTCTTAACCACGTTTTCCGGGTACACACCTTTTTCTGCAAGGCGAAGGCTCCTGTCATCGATATCTGTTCCAATAATAGAGACATTATAATTTACAATATCCTTCCCCAGCACCTCACTTACCACCATTGCAATTGAATACGGCTCTTCGCCAGATGCACATCCCGCGCTCCATATCCGTATTCGCCTGGAGTTTACTGCCTTTTTATCTCCAATCAACTTCGGCAGGACAGTGCTTTTAAGAACATTGTAGGTCTCAGGTGACCTGAAAAATTGTGTCACATTTATGGTCAGCGCGTCTATAAGGGAGTTATATTCGTCAGGGTTCTTTTTCAAAAACTGTAGATATTCCCTATAACTTTGGATGTGATTTCTTCTAAGCCTTACAGCAAACCTCCTTTTTAGATATGTTTCTCTGTACTGACTGCAATCGAAACCTCTATCCCTGGAGATTTGATTTACAAGTGCCCTGAAATCAAGTTCATTTCCATACATAATCACTAAAATCCATTAAAATTCCCTGTTTTTATTTACTTTTGTCCTGACGATCACCTTTCCGGTATCTATATGGAACTCTATCGATCTGCCATATGACCCGCCAGTATCTTCAGCCACCAGTCTAATCCTCTCCTCTTTTAGCTTCTCCTTAACTGCAGCGACGTTCCTTTTCCCGATATCCAGAATAGATTCACCTGGTCCGTTTGTAGAGAACATGTTCGCCCCACCAAATATCTTTGCAACCACCCGGTTTCGTTTAACACCGCGTTTTTCCATCTTATCTATCAGAGTTACAACTGCCAGGTCTGCAAATTTTGCAGGTTTATGTCTCATTGTTTTTCTTGCATACTTGCTGGTCGGTAGCATTACATGTGCCAGACCGCCTATCTTCGCCTCACGGTCATATAGAGCAATGGCTACACATGACCCCAGTCCATAACAGCAAAGCCTGCCCGGATTGGATGATATCTTATATTCTGCCATCCCTACTTTGATAATTTTAGTGGATTCCCTAGTAGATTCTGCCATCTGTCATTCCTATTGAGCTTAATACCGTGCCAAGAGACCCTGAATCGAAAAATAAGAAAAATTGCCCGTTAAACTTCCTGTCAGAGATTATAAACTCGGTCTCTATTGTCAATGCATACTCCACAGTCTGACTGAGCTCGATTACGATGAGGTCCACGATTGCGCCTGCCATATCGAACGAAAAGCTCGGTGTAGAAGGTACAAGTGAGAGGTTCAAGAATGTACTAAGTGCAGTTAGATATGCGCCTGTTAAGATGTTTCCAAGTTCTTTTAATGCGGATTCTTCTTCGCTGGATATCTCTCCCGAAGTATCACTGTCCTGATTAAGCAGCAGCCCTGCCAGAAACATGGCATTCTCTTTTGGAAATGTTACAAGTACCCTTCCTTTGGCATCACCCAATATTTGCAGATATATCCCTGCAATGAGTCTCTCAGGCCCTCCCATAATTTCCGGGACTTTCTCGACAGGTACAAGGTAAACCATAGGGACCTTCATCTCAACTCTATCACCGACCATCTGAGACAACGCAGTCGATGCGTGACCTGCACCGATATTCCCTATCTCTCTAATTGCATCCTGCTGCTCTTCGTTCAATTTAACAATCTCTTTCATTTTTTCACCTCGGTCTAAATTATACCCCCAACATCCAGGATTAATGCCACCCGCCCGTCACCCAAAATCGTACCACCCGCAAATCCTCTAATCCCTTTAAGATAATCTCCAAGTGATTTGATGACCACCTCCTGCTGTCCTACTAGTTCATCCACTACAATCCCTATCTTTTTAGTGCCTTTTGATACTATAACAATAGGTATTGTATCTTGGGTATCCCCGGTATTTTGCCTGTCTTTTCTGTCCATCTTTTTACAGATATTGAAGTATTCATTCAGCTTTATGATAGATATTACTTCGTCCTGGACATTTATAACTTCCCTGTTTTGTATTGTCCTGATATCCTCAGGACTTACATCCACAATCCTTACAATGTTCGTAATCGGTATGGCATATGTCTCTGTATCCAGCCTTATCAGCAAAGCCTGGACAATTGCAAGTGTCAGTGGCAGGTTGAGAGTGACCTTTGTACCTTTCCCGGGTTCTGTTTCCAGTTCTATTGAACCGCCGAGGGACTCGATCCCTGTCTTTACGACATCCAGTCCAACCCCCCTGCCGGAGATACTGGTTATCTTTGTTGCAGTGCTAAATCCTGGAAGGAATATCAGATCAATCGCATCGTCTTTGGGAAGTGTTTTAGCATCGTCTTCTGATATCAGACCTTTTTTTACTGCGACCTCCTTTATTTTCTTTGTATCAATGCCTTTCCCATCGTCTTCGATGATAATTGATACATGTTCTTTCTCCCGTACTGCCTCCAGCTTTAGTTTTCCTCTCTTTGATTTTTTCTTCTTTTCTCGCTCTTTTGGAGTTTCAATACCATGATTGACAGAATTTCTTATCAGATGGACCAGTGGGTCGGCGATTTCATCCAGGACAGTGCGGTCAAGTTCTATCTCTCCGCCGCGTATCTCGAAATCTATCAATTTCCCTTCTTCTCTTGAAATATCTCTGACAATCCTCGGAAATCTATTAAAAACATGTTCAATTGGAACCATCCTAATCTGCAGGATTTCTTCCTGAAGGTCTGAGGTAAGCCTCTCGGTAATTGCAATAACCTCACTGAGTTCATCCAGTTCATTGTCGGCGGCAATCTGTTTTAGCCTGGTCTTGTTGATGATCAGTTCCCCCATCAGGTTCATGAGCGAATCGAGGCGTTCGATGTTAACCCTCACACTCTGGACACTTCTTTGAGGCTTGACACCGGGAATACCTCCATTTGCCCGGGTCATGGATTTAGGGCGGATAGCTTTTTTATCTCCTTTTTCAGCGGATTTTTTGATGTTTTTAGTCTTTTTAGATATTTTTGCCTCTTCTAATTTAAATTCTGTAACTTTCACGTCCTCGATCTCTGGTATTGACCTTACGGTCTTCTCAATATCTTTCTTACGGTCTTTGGATGACACAAGAACATCGAAATTTAAGCCAAATGCTTCGTCTTCTATTAATTCTGAGCTCGGATAGGTTTTTATTACGTGCCCGTGCCGGTCAAGATTTTTAAAAACTATAAATGCCCTGACAGATTTGAGTGTGCATTCTTTGTGCAGATCGACCCTTACAAGATAGTGTTTAAAACCTTTCTCTACAAGGTCGTAAATCTCCTTTAACTCTTCGTCTGTCAGTTCCTCTCTCAGTTCGATATCTCCCTTCGTTTCTGCTTCTTTTTTTTCTGCTTCTTTTTTTGACGGTACTCTAGTAGCCCCGGCCTGCCCGGCATGTCCTTTGTGCAGGTTGTTCAGCTCATCGATAATATCAGATATGTCCAAATCTTCGCCCGCACCCTTCTCTATGGAGTCAATAAGTTCTTCTATTGAGTCAAAACATCGAAATAGGAGATCTATTGTGTCAGTTGTTACATCTCCTGCACTCCTGAGCCGATCCAGGACATCTTCTATCTTATGTGAGAGGGTTGCAAGTG
>WAQR01000028.1 GCA_015520145.1 Candidatus Hydrothermarchaeota archaeon | reverse complement strand
CTCAAATAAAAGATTGCCTGCACCTCTGCCGAAGAGGTAGTCTCCCATGGATATCAGCTTTAGTTTATAATCCGTTCTGTTGCCAGGCTTTTTAAACTTATCGAGGTCATTGAATATCTCTTTCTCTACTCCAGGTAGCTCGATTTCCGCGGCCAGTTTTTCATGGACAAACACCTTCTCAAATCCATTAGAATATTCTTTTACCTGTGTTTCAATAAATGCAGTCTGCTCCATGTCGAGATTTTCCGGGGATTCGTACCTGTTAAGTGGATAGACCTCCTCGATATCAAGAGGTATAATACCGAAAACCGGCGAGCCGACACAGATATGATAGTCCTTACTGCTTGAAATACCATATGTCCTGGAATAGGGTCTCGCAGCTTCTGGAAGGACGACAAGGGTTTTTGCCCTGAATTCTATGTTTTTCAATCTTTCAAGATGCCTCCTGACCTCAGGCCTTTTTAATGACTCAGGCCCTGAGTAGAAGAATGCAGACCGTTTTGTTGCCGGGTCAAGTCTGAAGTGATTGTCCAGCATCACCTTTAAGGCGTCCAGAAGAGCTGGATGGCATCTCGCCCTACTTTCGACAAGTTCAAAGAGTGAACCTTCATATATGCTCTGCTTTACCAGTTTGATTTCCTGCATGGTGGCGTGGAGATTATGAAGTGAGAGGAGTCTTGTCTTCTCACTCCTGCCACTGGCCGCCACCTCCTTTGGTGTATATCCCAGACAGACCCTGCATGTACAGGGAAATTCGTATATATTATCGAGTTTTAACGTGCCCTGGGGAGTTATATATCTGTCGTCTTTTGCATAGAGGAAATATGCTGCAGAATCGAAGAGGTCGCATCCAAGCGCAACTGCAAAGGAAAAAAAGATAGGGTGCCCGCATCCGAAAAGATGAACCGGCCTGCCCTGTGGCAGATATTTCTTGCATGATATTATGATTTTAGAAAGCGTCGAAAACCTGTAGTCTTCCATCAAAGGGACAACGCCACCAATGGGATAGACATCGAAACCCAGCTTTCCCATCTCTCTTGCACACTTTTCTCTAAGATCTGGATAGGTAGACCCCTGTACCGTACCTGCTAGGAGCATGTCAGTGTTGATTTCAAGACTTTCTTTACCCCTCTTTATTGTCTCTTTTAGGTCAGATTCTGCCCTTTTTCGGCCTGCGTCAGGGGGGGTCGGGATGTCGAGGATAACCCCGATATCAGACCCTATCTGATCCTGGAATCTCAAAATCTCCTCCGGCAGGATATTGACATTACCATATTTATAAAGCTGATATGACCCGGAATCTGTCATCACAACCCCATCAAACCCGATGAGTTTGTGTACACCTTTTGAAACTGCTTCATCTTTTAGGCTGTTGTATATTATGTAAGAATTTGTTATGACTCCAGGGAACCCCATATCCTTTATATCAGCAGGTTTTATCACCTGCCTGTTTGCTGAACTACTGGCAGAATTATCCAAACTAACTGAACGTGGGTTAATTACCGGAAATATGTAGGGGGTTTCAAGCTTTTTGTTTTTTATTTTGAATATTCCAATCCTGCCGTGGGCGTCCCGGTGTTTTATCTCGAACATTAAATGGTGTTTGGATGAGCTAGTTTAAATATTTAATTTCAGTTCTATCAGACTACACCTTCAAAAACAAATTCAGCAGGTCCGTTCATATATATCCGCCCATCTCTCAGTTCTACAAATACGACCCCGCCTTTCGCCCTGAATTCTAAAGGGTCTTTGAGACAGGCTTTTTCACCTTTCTCAGATGCAGATAAAACCGCTCCTGCCGCACAGATACCTGTCCCGCATGCAAGCGTCTCGTCTTCCACGCCCCGCTCATATGTCCTTATCTTAAAAACGTTCCGGTCTATCCGTTCTACAAAATTTACATTTGTGCCCATTGGGAAGAGTTCGTTGTACCTGATACTCCTCCATATCTTTATTACATCAATATTTTCTACGTCATCAACAAATATCACCGCGTGTGGAACCCCTGTATTTACCGCCGAGATCTCGACTTCCCCATCTTCTCCTACATCTATCAGGTGGTTCATGACATGTCCAGAAACCCTTGCGGGGATGTCCTTCCCAGCAAAAAGCGGCCTCCCCATATCAACCCGTGCGTATATTACTTTACCTCCCCTTACAGTAGTTTCAACCTTTTTTATTCCTGCAGCAGTCTCTACAGTCATCCTGGTCTTCTTTATGATATCCCTGTCATATACATGTTTTGCAAGACACCGGATGCCGTTACCGCACATCTCAGCCTCGTTGCCGTCAGGGTTAAATATGCGCATTCTCACATCTGCTATGCGTGATTTTTTGACCAGGATGAGGCCGTCAGCCCCTATCCCAAAATGTCTTTTACAAAGCCTCCTTGTCAGACCACCTATATCCTTCTCTTCAATTATGTCAGGGAGGCTGTCTATGAGAATGAAGTCGTTCCCTGCGCCGTGGTATTTATAAAATATCATGATAATCGTCTGTCGCCTGTCTATTATTTTATTTTAGAGATATTCTCTGTAA
>WAQR01000027.1 GCA_015520145.1 Candidatus Hydrothermarchaeota archaeon | reverse complement strand
TTGAAGTAGACTTACTCCCACCAACAATAAATATCACCTCACCACAAGATAACGAGATAATCGAAGGCGAATCTGTAGAACTTGCTTATACTGTAGACGATTACTCTATTGGTGGAGTCACAGGAGTCAACATCAGCCTTGATGGTACAGCAAATAAAACAGGTAGCCTGGCAGGAGGTACCTACACATATGACCGGGTAATAAAAGGCCAGCACACCATTACAATATATGCAGGCGACACTGCCGGGAACATGGATTCCAGCACAGTAACCTTCCAGATGAAAAACAGCATCGACGACTCCTATAACGGCAGCATAATCAACAACACCTTCACCTGCACCAGGATGTACGGCACAGGTGAATGCGGCATAGAAATGAACATCACAAAAGGTAACGTGGCCGACGGCTCATTGAACATCACAAGGTTCAGGTTCACCAACCTGAGTCAGGCGCCGGACAGTATCAACCCGCTAAACCTCTCAGGCAGCTACGATACTACAGGGATATACATCCGCATAAACCACAGCATCAGCCTGCCGGTCAACTTCTCAGCGGTGCTGCGGATATACTACAAGGACTTAGACCTGGACAAAAACGGAGATGGAGATGCAGACGACCCTGGCGACATCGACCCATTAAAACTTGGGATATACAGGTACAACGAAAGCACTGGTAACTGGACAAAACTTCCAGTAACCAACCGCGTAACCGGAAAATCTCTCGGCGAATATGACGGCTACATCGAGGTAAACATAACTGGATTCAGCTACTTCTCATACGCAGGCGGGCTTATACCACAACCGCCACCAGGACGGCCCGGCAGCAGTCCCTACCGCCCCTACGTCCCGCAATTCATCCCCACAGTAGTCCTCACATCATCAAGTGACTGGCACTATGCAATGCTTGCAGCAGGATTTGCCGCGGCAAACGATTACGGTGTCCTGGTCAACCCCGCAAGGACGCTGGACCTGGCAGTAAAAAACGGCATCCAGTGGTTTAGAAGGCTTGTAATATTTGGAGGCGAATCAGTGATATCAAAAGACATCGAAACCGAGATCAAGAACCTCTCAGACATCCTCGAACCAGGATTCTTCGGGATAGACATCGTAAGGGTAAACGGATCGAGTTTCTATGATGCCTCAACCATGTTTGTCGATATGTGGAAAGACCCAGAAGGCAAGCTGACAGCAAAAGGCATAATTATCACAAGAAGCGATGTATTTGCCGACACACTCGTTGCAAGCCAGCTCTCCGGTGCAACGAGTTCCCCAATAATCTACACCGCACCGACAAAGCTGCCACCCTGGGCAAAAGACAAGATACAGGAACTCGGACTTGACGTGACCATAATCGGAGGAGAGGAAGCCATATCACAGGAGATAGAAGATACCATAAAATCACTTGGAGTAAACGTGACAAGGATCGGCGGAAAAGACCGGTACGAGACTGCCGCACTTGTAGCAGAAGAATACATCAAAGAGATGAAAAAGAAAGGGAAAACCATTGACACCATCACATTTGTAAGCGGCGAGACCGGCGAATGGGCAAATACCTTCGGAATAAGGTCACTTGAATACAACTCGGTCATACTGCTCGTAAGAACTTCAAGCAGGACAGACGAATTCCCGGAGGTCAACAAGAACTTCATTGCTGCACATCCCGAGATAAAATATGCAAGCATAATCACCACAGAGGAGGTCGAAGATGATTTCACTGCCACTGAATCATATCTGCGTGAACACAATTTTGGCGTAGATCCGACCATAACGAACTCCTATCAGATGAACACCGGAGTTGAGGAAAAAGATTACATTATCCAGGTAGCAAACCCAGTCAGCTTCTCCACTTCTGTGACTGATGACATTAAGACTCGACATAAAAACAATGGCACAATGATCGTCCCAAGTGGCGGCGGTGGAGGTGGAGGTGGAGGTGGTGGCGGGCAGTAGAGGGCATCTTATACCATGTTAATATTGCTGGTATAACGTTGTGTTCTCAATGCCTTCAACACCCCCCAAAAAAGATACGGGTAAGTCATATATCCTCATCTGGTCGATTCTAATATTCTCTGCCTATCTCGTCATCTATGAATTCCGCGCTCTCGACCATAATATATATTTTAACTGGAACTATATCTTTGAGAATGTCAGCAGATCAGGAATTTTTATATTATTTCTCGCCTCCATTCTCCTGTCTTATATAATCTCAGACACAGGTATCGGCATAGATAAAAAATATGTCCTGCCCTCAATCTTCTTAGGCGCGTTTCTGCTTGGGGCAGTATTCTGGAGCGCACCTGAAGCCAGCCCGGGTGTGGCGACATATTTTACCGAAGCAAAATACCTAAAAGAATATGGAATATCCACCTTCATCCGCGACTGGGGCGGGAAACTTGACACATTATCAGACTTTCCAGTTGTACCATTTATCTTCGGGCTGATATTCAGATTCATAGGCGAATCAAAGATTTATATCCAGATATTCACCACCACGATGTTCGCAGGAACAGGTGTACTCACCTATCTAATTGCAGGGAGGTTGTGGGATGAGAAGACAGGGATATATGCTGCCCTCTTCCTTTTAAGCTTTCCATACCTGCTACTAAAGACCTCCTTTACGCTCGTAGATGTGCCCACGATGTTCTTCGTTGCCGCTGCAATATATGCGACCTTAAATGCTATGGAAACCTGGGGAACCAGTCGGGACATGGGCAGGATATGGATACTGGCATCAGTTACATTTATCGTCTTGGTCTTTCTCTCGAAGATCTCTGCATGGATAATGCTTGGCACAGTCCCTGCAATATTTCTGATATATTATATAAAAAGGGGCACGGCAATACTATACCCTGCTACCCTGATTAGCCTTCTTTCAGTGACACTTATCACAGCATTTGTTTACTATAAGATAGATGTCCTTTTGAAAATCTTTGAATACTACCTGGACTTCCGGATACGATTGCAGAGTTTTAATGAATCTTTGTGGTCTCTTCTATTCTTCCAGGTCAGTCCTCTGGTAACACTGCTGGCTGGATTTTCGTTTTATATCGCGCTAAAAAAAAGAGATATAAAATACGTGCTATTACTCGCCTGGTTCTGGATTCCATTTATATCACTGTCCGACACGAGGATCAGGTATATGGTACCTGCATTGCCAGCCCTTGCCATCATGGCAGCTATAACACTAAACGAGATCAAACCAGAAAGGACAAAAAAATTTGTATCCTATAGTATAGTCATCTGTTCGATAATGCTGGCTGTCCTGCTCTATCTCCCGTTCACATACACGTTCAGCAGCATGAACATAAAAAATGCCGCAGAATACACGAATAACCTAGACATAGACAGGATCGAGGTCTATGCAGCCTTTCCAGACGGCTATATATACAATCTTGACATGCTCCTACCCATTTTTGATTTACACTCAAAAAAAGATATTGCAACCCCAAAATACAGGAGAAATAAACCACCTCCAGACGCAATACCCTGGTGGTGGTCATATAAGTTTCCCTGGCCCTATTATTCAAAAGAGACCTCCCCTGAAAGTGCTATTGTAATAATAAGCCCGAGAGTAGATCAGCCCCCGCCAGAACTGCTTGAAAAGAGGCTGGAAGAAGGATACAGGCTGGCAAAGGTCTACAGCGCAGGCCATACCGGCATCAATAATCCTTATGTCGTCAGGGTATTTCTGCCTGTAAAGTTGCAGTCACCATAACAGCCACCATAAGATATAAATATCCATGATGTCATTTTAAGGCATACATAGGGTTGTTTTCAGTGAGGAGATCAACTTGAATGGGAACGATGAAAATAATGGTAAAGAACTTAGTATGGAGCATACATTTGTTTTAAGACTTCTTGACCAGTGTGGTATGGATACAAATACCCTCGTCCAGGCAACGTTTAGTACCAGGTCACAGATTCAAAAGATCCTGGATGAACTTATAAGTTTGAACATGGTTAAGAGGGAATGGAAAGGGGACAGGTACCTTTATAAAAAGGCATGACCTGTGTGGATGAGACCTGAGCGGATTTACCTGATTAGCTGATTTACCTGACTACTTGATATGATAATGGATATGATAATGGATTAATTTTAGTGGGTTAATTTAATACATTGATGTAAATCTGCCCATTACATTCACACCCCTTCCATCAATAACTTTTCCTATCCTAAATGCTGGTGTATCATATTCTCTGCATATTTCAATCGTCTTTTCACAGTCTTTTTCATCCACGATTATGCAAAAACCAATACCCATATTGAATGTCCTGTACATCTCTTCTTCACTAACCCCACCAAGTTCCTTTATCAGTGTGAAGACCTTCTGCGGCTTTGGGAGATGGTCTATATAAAACCCATATCGGTCTGTTATCCGGCAGAGATTCCCAAGCCCACCGCCGGTTATGTTTGTAAGCCCCTTGACCTCGACATTTTTTATTATGCCAAGCACTTCTTTTACATAGATCCTCGTGGGAGAGAGCAGCTCCTCGCCGACAGTTCTGTTTCCAAAGACCCTTTGATTGATGTCGAAGTTCTCCAGGAGGACCTTCCTTGCAAGGGTGAGGCCGTTGCTGTGGATTCCTGAACTGGCAAGACCGATTACTGCATCTCCTGGCATTATCCCCTCGCCCGTGATAATCTTATCCCTGTCCACAATACCAACGATGACCCCTGCAAGGTCGAATCCCTTTACCATATCAGGAAGCGATGCGAGTTCGCCTCCAGGTATTGATATCCCTGCCTGTCTTGCACCTTCTTTCAGTCCCCTGCCAATCTCCTTTAATATCTCCGGGTCAGGTTCGCATGCCGCGATATAGTCTAACAGGCATAGAGGCTCTGCACCAAGACAGATGATGTCGTTTGCATTCATTGCGATAAGGTCGATTCCGATTGTATCGAATTTGTTTATCATCTCTGCAACCATTATCTTGCTCCCCACACCATCTGCACCAAGTGCGAGTGCCTTATCTTCACTGATACTGATAAGAGTACCAAAGTGTCCGATGTCCACGAGACTCTCTCCAATCTTCCCTTTCCTAAATGAGAGGGTCTCTTTCAACTGGGCTACCAGCGCTTTTATTGCGAGATTCTCTCTGTCGATGTCCACGCCTGCTTTTTTGTAGGTCATCTCCGGCATGTAGGTTAGTTAGTATCGGCAGGCTTTTAAATATTACTGGTATGAGGCTACAGGTCTAAAAAATACCTACTATGAAAGATTTCTTTAAAGCGAGAGAAAAGCTCACCGAAAAACCTCACCGCGAGAGTGAGCAGGACGGAGATTAAAGTCGCATGGGATTATGTTATCAACCAATGTTATCGACCATAGACTTCTTCTGTGATATATTCAGGGATCCTCTCACCTTCGATTTTTAAAATATCCCTAAGCGACAGAATCCCAACATGCTCAAAATCCCTAGTAACCAAGAGGTGTCTTATTTTGTAACTATTCATCAGTTTCACAGCCTCGATTATATCTGCCTTAGAATCGATAGTTATCAGATCGGTTGACATGAGCCCTTCAACAGTATCTGGTTTCTCGTCAAACAACTCATACCTCACAAGGTCCCTGTCAGTGATAATCCCGACTATATCTTCCCCATCCTTTATGATGATGCTGGAGATGTCTTCTTCAAATAATATCTCACAGGCATCCTTTATCTTAGAATCCATCTGTATGGATATAATATGGTGTGTCATATGTTCAGATACCCTTGCTAACATCAAAACCACCTACCTGTCCTGTCTTATTAATAAAATGAAGATGGATTATTATACTTATAGATTAAGTTTACACTCCTGTCAACATTCCCAAACAGTCATCATAACAGGTCTTATAACGGTCGGTCCATAAAGACAACAAAATGACAGGTAGGGAAACATTTTTAAGTTTGGTGAGAGCAACAACCACTACTGGAGGATACCGGACAGATGGACGAATCTGACACAGCAGATGCAGGCGAAACAGCCAGGGAAAAAGAGAAAGTAATACCTGTGAACATCGAAGACGAGATGAAGAAATCTTACATAGATTATGCCATGAGTGTTATCGTCGGCAGGGCACTACCTGATGTAAGAGACGGACTCAAACCGGTTCATAGAAGGATACTCTATGCAATGAACGAGCTTGGGATAACCTCCAACAGACCGCACAAGAAGTGTGCGAGGATCGTAGGTGAGGTGCTCGGAAAATACCATCCACACGGCGATATTGCGGTCTATGATGCACTTGTAAGGATGGTCCAGGACTTCTCACTGCGCTGTCCTCTAATCGACGGGCAGGGGAACTTCGGTTCAGTAGACGGCGATGCTGCTGCCGCGATGAGATATACAGAAGCCAGACTTGCCAAGGTTGCAGGGGAACTCCTTGTAGATATCGACAAGGATACAGTGGACTTTGTACCGAATTTTGACGAATCGTTAAAAGAGCCGTCAGTTCTGCCAGGGAGGTTTCCAAACCTGCTCATAAACGGCTCGTCCGGGATAGCCGTCGGGATGGCGACCAACATACCGCCACACAACCCGAATGAGGTCATCGACTCTATCGTGGAGGTCATCGACAACCCGGAGGTCTCACTATCCCGGCTGATGACCCTGATAAAAGGCCCTGATTTTCCGACAGGCGGTTTTATAATCGGCAGAAAGGGCATACGTAACGCATACGAGACCGGACGCGGGACAATAAAAGTCCGTGCAAAGACATCATTTGAGGAAGCGGGCAGGGGAAAAAAGCAGCGGATAATCATTACAGAACTCCCGTACCAGGTAAACAAGGCAAGACTGATTGAAAGCATCGCAGACCTTGTCAGGGCAAAGAGTATTGAAGGTATTGCAGACCTTAGAGACGAGTCTGACAGGGACGGGATGAGGGTGGTAATCGAGCTCAAAGGCAGCGCGGTACAGGAGATTGTGCTAAACCAGCTCTTGAAACATACACAGATGGAAGTCACGTTCGGGATAATAAATCTCGCATTAGTTGACGGCGAGCCAAAGGTCCTGAACTTAAAAGAGACAATCGCACAGTTCATCAAACACCGAAAAGACGTCATCACAAGAAGGACCAGATTCGAGCTTGATAAGGCTGAGAAGAGGGCACATATCCTTATGGGGCTAAAGATTGCCCTGGAACATATCGACAGGGTAATAAAACTGATAAAGACAGCCAAAAGTGTGGACGACGCCAGGAGGGGACTCGTATCCCGGTTCAGCCTGACAGTCGAACAATCCCAGGCAATCCTGGACATGAAGCTACAGAGGCTGACCGCCCTTGAAAGAGAGAAGATTGACCAGGAGTACAAGGATCTCATAAAAGAGATTGCAAGGCTTAAAGGGATTCTTGCAAGCGAGGAGAAGGTGCTCAAGATTATCAAAGACGAGCTTCTTGAGCTTAAAGCCAGGTATGGTGACGAGAGGAGGACTGAGATCCTGGACGACGTTGGCGAGATTGGTATGGAGGACCTCATCGCAGAAGAGGATATGGTGGTCACGGTTACAAACAGCGGATACATAAAAAAGCTGCCGGTAAACACGTACAGGATGCAGAGGAGGGGCGGTAAAGGGATAATCGGTATGGAGACAAAGGAGACCGACACGGTTGCAGACATCCATGTCGCCTCGACCCATGATTATATGCTGTTCTTCTCAAATCGTGGCAAGCTCTACTGGAAAAAGGTCTATGAGATACCCACCGCGGGCAGGTATTCAAAAGGCAAGGCGATAGTAAACCTCCTGGAACTGGAGCAGGGAGAGAGAATAACCGCAAACATGCCTGTAAAGGAGTTTGATGAAACGAGGTACCTGTTCATGGCGACAAAAAATGGCACGGTTAAAAAAACCCCGCTTTCAGCATTCAAGAATCCGAGAAAGGGCGGGATAATCGCCATCAAACTGGTGGACGACAATGAACTTGTAAAGGTAAAGCAGACAGACGGGAACCAGGAGATTATCCTGGGCACGAGATACGGCAAGGCAATCCATTTCATGGAATCTGATGTGAGGCCAATGGGACGCGCTGCACAGGGGGTCAGAGGGATTACGCTTAGAGAGAAAGATGAGGTCATCGGGATGGAGGTCGTCGAAGAGGGTATGACCATCCTGGCGGTTACAGAAAACGGGTACGGGAAGCGTACCAGGGCATCTGACTATCCCATCCACAAACGCGGTGGTAAGGGTGTTATAAATATCATCCCAAGCACCAGGAACGGCCTGGTGGTCGGCCTGGAAGGTGTAAGGGACGATAACGAAGTGATGCTGACAAGTTCAGACGGCATCATTATCAGGGTACCTGTTAAACAGATACCTGTAATCGGGAGAAATACCCAGGGTGTCACGATAATGAAGCTCCATGAAGGTGACAGCGTGGTGGCTATTGCAAAGGTCGTTGTGGACAATGGAGAGGATTAATAAAGATTAATATATATTCCTAATAATGCACTCACCAAACTCTGACGTCTTCACCCTGGTCGCGCCTTCCATCTGCCTTTCCAGGTCGTAGGTTACTGTCTTTTGTTCGATAGTTTTCTTTAATCCCTCAAATATCAGTCCTGCTGCAT
Source organism: Candidatus Hydrothermarchaeota archaeon (assembly GCA_015520145.1). Taxonomy (GTDB): domain Archaea; phylum Hydrothermarchaeota; class Hydrothermarchaeia; order Hydrothermarchaeales; family WAQR01; genus WAQR01. The sequence goes on along the minus strand of WAQR01000027.1, from coordinate 3,275 downwards.
CCTTCCAGCCGATGTGCTCGAGCATCATCATCCCTGAGAGGATAATCGATGAGGGGTTGACCCTGTCAAGTCCTGCATACTTTGGTGCTGTCCCGTGGGTGGCCTCGAATACGCCGATATAGTCTCCAATATTTGCGCCTGGTGCAATACCAAGCCCCCCGATCTGCCCCGCGGCCGCATCGCTCATATAATCCCCGTCAAGGTTTGGCATCGCGAGGACATCGTATTCGTCAGTACGGGTTAGAAGCTGCTGGAACATGTTGTCTGCAATCCTGTCTTTTATGACGACCTTCCCTTCTGGCTGGCTGCCGCCGTATTCACTGAAAAGTTCGTCCTCGGTTATCGTTTTATCCCCGAACTCCTCCCTGCAGACCTCGTAAGCCCAGTCCCTGAATGCCCCTTCTGTATATTTCATCACGTTGCCTTTATGTACAATGGTAACGCTTTTCCTGCCCATTTCAACTGCATAGTTTACTGCCTTTTTGACAAGCCTCTTTGTCCCGAATTTGCTCATGGGCTTTAGCCCGATGCCGGAATCCGGGCGGATCTCTATCCCGAACTCGTTTTTCATGAAATCTATGACCTTTAATGCCTCCTGGCTGCCAGCTCTCCATTCGATACCTGCATAGACGTCCTCGGTGTTCTCTCTAAAGATTACGATGTCCATCTTTTCAGGATGTTTCACCGGGCTTGGGACACCGGGGATATAGTAGACAGGTCTCACACATGCGTACAGGTCGAGTACCTGCCTTATGGTGACATTCAAGCTCCTGTACCCGCCGCCGACAGGTGTTGTAAGCGGGCCTTTCAACGCCACCTTATAGTGCCGTATTGCGTTTAGTGTGTCGTCTGGCAGGAAATCGCCGTACCGTTTTTTGCCCTTTTCGCCTGCAAAAATCTCAAGCCAGACAACCCTCTTCCTGCCGCTGTATGCCTTCTCGACCGCTGCTGATATGACTTTCCTGGCTACGTTTGTTATGTCTGGCCCGATACCGTCACCTTCGATATAGGGTATTACAGGGTTATCAGGGACAGACAGTCTTCCATCAATGATCTCTATCTTCTCTCCGTCTTCAGGTTCTTTTAGTTCGTCAAACCTCACGTCAAACCTCACAGGTCTCATTGTTTATTCTCCTTAGATAAAAATGGGGCTACCCGGATTCGAACCGGGGTCCATGGCTCCCAAAGCCACGAGGATAGACCAGGCTACCCTATAGCCCCTTTAAGTTTTCCTTTAAGTTTTTTGATCATGGAGATAGAGAACTGACCTATCAAATCAGTCTCTCCTATATGACCGCCTTACTGTCGTATATATTCCGCCACGGTTATTTACTTTTACTTCTATATTTGCCCATTTTGGTTTTGCAGCTTTAATGAAATCGTCGAGTATCCTGTTTGTAAAGTTCTCATGGAAGAAACCTATATCTCTAAATGCCACAAGATAGAGTTTAAAGGATTTCAGCTCTACCAGTCTCTTTGCAGGCGAATATGTTATCTTTATAGTTGCAAAATCCGGGAGTTTCGTTTTGGGGCAGAGTGTTGTAAACTCAGGATATTCTATTTCAATCTCATATTCTTCGTTCTGATATTTATTCTCAACGGTCTCTATCCCTGGCAGGTCTATCGTTTTGACATATTCCTGTCTGCCCTCATACTCTGATACCGGCATTTGCATCACCTGTTTCAATGCACCTGTTGCTCTCTTTCAATTTAAAAAACTTTCTCTTCGTCTGGAATTGTCAGATTGTCAGATTATTGGGAAGTTAGGGCGTTAAGGCCAATTGGGTGAACCTACAATCATGTATAGTCATGTAAATTAACAATGTGCGTTAACAATGTGCGGCCACATCAGAAACTAAACTATTCAACTCCTGTGCTCGTGTTGCTCGTGTATCGTATATAGCTCGTGTATCGTATATAAAAACGGTGTGTAAGGCAATTATTGGCTAGGGCTAGAACACAATTTAGTGTTTCCCGAAAAAGTTAAGTATAATAACATATTTTTTCTATTTATAAAGATATTGATAATAGATATAAAATGGACACAAAGGTGATTATTAATTGGACACAACCATGGATCTTATTACATTATTCCTTTTAAGTATCTTTATAAACATCATAATGCTAAGTTATGTTAACCGTCTGACAAGGGAATTAAAACAGATGAAAGACAGATTTAGATTGGCATCCGACGAATTGAAACAGCTAAAGGACAGTATCTCGGATGTCCCCCCACCTCGTCAATAGAAAAAATATATTAACACATGAAATATTATCATAATTGAGTGATTCCTTTGGCTTTGAAGATCGAGGCATTTGGCATTTTGAACATACCAATAGTTGAGAAAGGGAGTGACATCCCAGGTATAATCTGCAGGGCGATTGATGAACAAGGAATATCCCTTGAAGAGGGAGATATAATCGTTGTTACAGAGAAGATCATCTCGAAAGCTGAGGGCAGGGTTGTCAGGCTTGCTGATGTTTCCCCTTCATCCAAAGCGGAAGATTTGGCAAAAAAGACCGGCAAGGATCCACGACTTGTGGAGCTTATTCTAGGAGAGTCAAATGAAATTTTGAGGGTTGGTGAAAATTTAATAATCACCGAGACAAAAGGAGGTTTTGTCTGTGCAAATGCAGGAATCGACCAGAGCAATATCAGGGAGGGGTGTGCGAAACTTCTGCCAGAAGATCCTGATAGGAGTGCTAGTGTGATTCGAAATGCGCTTGAGGAGTGGTACAATATAAAAGGGATTGGAGTGGTAATAGCCGACTCCTTTGGCAGGGCGTTTAGGAACGGGTCTGTGGGTATTGCTATCGGGGCATCAGGTATAAAGGCACTGTGGGACAGAAGAGGGGAGCGGGACATCTACGGACGGAGACTTATGGTGACACGAGTTGCAGTTGCAGATATGCTCGCTTCGACTGCCTCCCTGCTGATGGGTGAGGCAGGTGAGAAGGTTGCAGTGGTGGTGATTAAAGGACTCGATTTTAGAGGAGAGGGGACGGCTGCAGATTTGTTGAGATGTAGGAGTGAAGATGTATTTAGATAGCCTTCCAGGATATCTCTCCAGTTCTACGAACGGAATCCATCCGCAAAAACCGGCTGTGGGACAAAAATATGAGACTTCATTTTTCAGATGTTCAAAAGACGTTAATCTTTTATACCACAAGCGACTATTGTCATAAAAAATCATGATGTATGAGGTGTTATTGATATGGACAAAGATATACCAGTTGACGTAGGTCTAATCTACGAAGGTGAACGGATTAGAAAG
>WAQR01000026.1 GCA_015520145.1 Candidatus Hydrothermarchaeota archaeon | reverse complement strand
GTGTAGAAAAGAAATATACAATACTCCGAAGAACTGCAATTTTAGTGTTCTTTGCAATGATAATCTCCTTTGTCCAGTGATTTTATGTAATCCAGTTTCAGGCAAAGACCATGCTTGAAAATTCTGATTTCCTTGAGAAGATAAAACCTCCAATGTATGGTAAAGATCAAGCTGAAGATCCAGCTAAAGATCCAGGTCTGGATAAGGTGCTTGGTAGTTTTAATAATACTAATGAAGAAAAGCAGGAATCACAGGATAAAAGCACTGCAGATTATTCAAAATACAGTGGGAAATTGAAGATAGGTTCGGTTGAAATAGAAAATTATAAAGCGATTCCAGACAAGGAAATTAAAATCCGGTATATCTGGTCAGTTCACCTCTCTCAGTTCGTAATGTCCATACTTATAGGTATAGTTCTGCAATTGTTATGGGAAGATAGGCCAGTTACAGAGCCCCTATAAAATAACCCCACGTTCGACAGGAGGGGCACTGAACTGTGTAACTCGGCTCCATGCTTCCACCAGGGGTTTTGATTTACTATTTCAGCTATTCTCGCCATTTAGATATTCTGTTATCCATATTTCTTGCTATTTAGATAGTCTGGTATCTAAATATACCCATTTTCTCCTTCAATTGTCAAGTGGGCAAGCTAAGATTACGCCCCAATATTACCAACTCTGTCAATGGGAAACATACCGTCTATAGCTTGTACGATATGCCTGAAAATCCCCCCTTCTGACGGCTTTCTTCTGTAGTTAAAAATTTTTTTCAAGTATGCTTGATATATTTGATTAATATTTGTAAACTATACTTATGAAAAACTTAAAAGAGATTTTAATCTTTCATAATCCGTGGTGGGTCTCCGGAGAGGTGCCGGAGGAGCTCTGTCCTGCCTATGAAAGAGGCATTATCAGGAGCCTCATCTCATACCTTGACCTTGAACGGATAATCATCCTTAAAGGGCCGAGGGGGACGGGGAAAACCACCCTTATGTATCAGCTGATAAGGAGGCTGCTACATAGTGGTGTCACCCCGAAGAGAATACTCTTTCTGTCCTTTGATGATATCGAGGCAAGGGAACCCCTTGATGATATTATACAGGCATATGAGCAGATATGTAAGATGCCTGTGAGCGGATCTGCCGAGGAGGCGTTCTACTTTATTTTTGATGAGGTTCATTTCTGGAGAAACTGGCAGTTTTACATCAAGAAGTACTTTGACAGGAAATACCCCATAAAATTCATAGCCACATCTTCCGCTGCCTCTGTAGCCAGGCACGACACCGAATCCCTTACGGGCAGGACGGTAGAAGAGGTCATCCTGCCTTTTAACTTTTTCGAGTACATCTCCTATAAGCATAGGGGGCAGTCCCTTGTGACTGCAATAAGCAGATTTCGTAAAAGAGAGAACCTGGCAGGAGATGCCCTGCCCGATATAACGGACATTCTGCCGTACAAAAAAGAGATACTCATTGCCTTTAACGAATATATTGAAAAAGGTGGATTTCCACATATATTCCCGGTACATGAGCCGATAATCTGGAAACGGCTGTTAAGGGATGATGTCATAGATAAGGTCATATACAGGGACCTCGTCCAGATGTATGAGATAAGGAAGCCTTTTGTCCTGGAAAAACTGCTGCTTTATCTTGCTGACACCACGGCAGAGCTTCTGAATGTGTCAAACATCTCGAACAGTCTGAAGATAAGCAGGGAGTATGCAGAAAACTATCTTCGGTACCTGAAGCAGGCATATCTTGTTATGACGGTCAGAAGGTATTCCCCCTCGATGGAGAAGAGGCTTAGGGCAAGTGAGAAGCTCTACCTTGTAGACAGCGGGCTTCTCACCGCTTTGGGCATTACCGATGATGCAAAGGTTGTGGAGGCCATTGCCTGCAGGCACCTTATGGACAACGGGATCTATTACTGGAGGAACGGGACTGAAGTGGATTTTGTGATTAAGAGGGGAAAAAGCATAATCCCGGTTGAGGTAAAATACGGAAAGGACGTCCAACGGAAGGAATTAAAAGGGTTAATACGGTTTGCAACGAAACACAAAATATCAGAGGCCATAATTATTACGAAAGAACTGATGAGAAAAGACGTCGTGTCCGGCATCAATGTATACTTTATCCCTGCATGGGTCGCTTTCTCCTTGTGCTAAGTACAGTCAAACCACCACTGTCTATGCCGGCCATATCGGCGCGCCAGTCTCTTTCTGTAGCCCTCAAAATAGTATTTGTTCATAAACCTGATGGTCGGCTCAAAGTCACAAAACCTTATAATGACACTCATCTCAAATCTTATCCTGTATTCAGGGTCGGCATCGTAGATAAGCCTGCCTGTTCTTAAAACATTGTGCTGGAATATAAGCCCCTGGCTGTTTAACTCTACTACATCAACCTCTATCTTAAGATCAAGAGACTCCTCTATTCTGTAAGATGACAGTCCATCTCATGGATAAGCACTCTGCCTGCGGGATGTGGTTCTCTTAAAAGCACTGCAATGTCCAGATCACTCATCGGTGTTACCCTGCCTCTTAGCTGAGAGCCGAACACATATGCCGAGGCAATATAGGGATAGCTCCTGAATATCTCATGCAATCTTTCAGCCTTCTCCTCTAACCGAGCAAATAAACCCTCGGCTTCAACCATATGCCTCACCATCTGGCAACAGGATTACTATTGATTTTACAAAAATCATGCACCCTCATGCTACCCTGAAAATAGCAATGAATGTGCCAGGAAAGATAGTGATGGGAGTGATGGGGGAATGGAGTAATGGGGTTATAGAAGTTTCTTAAATTCTTCAATATTAAGACCGGCATCTTTTACTATACCAGCCATTGTAAAAGCATTAACAGGATTTGCTCTTGGAATGGTTATGATACGCTCTCCATTGGTCATAGTGATATGTTTACCTTCTCGAGCAATCCAGAACCCGGCTTTTTGAAATGCCTTTACAGCCCTCTGGTGATTTATACCGGGCAACTTAGGCATTGGTTATCTCTACATAGCGAGATTCCTCATCCTTTGCTAATTCTTCTACTGTTTTTAGATATGCCTGTATGGCATCTTTGATGTTTTCAAGTGCTTCTGCTTCTGTTCTTCCCTGCGACCAGCAACCCGGTAAACCAGGCACCCATACAGAATATCCTTCTTCTGTCTTCTTAAGGTTAACTTTATATTTCATAAAACCTCCTACCTGTATTTTTGCTCAGACCAGAGCAACACATTTCATTATAACATATGGTGGCAATGGAGTATTAAGTCTTCACTGATAACCCCGTTTTCAGCAACCACTACAAAAGCCACCTTATTCTCTTCAGGCTCCCGAAAGCCTTCTTTTTTAAAGATTATTATACATGCCTGAATTGCTACCTCGAGGTTCCTTCTACTACATCTTTGGTCATATAGTCACTTATATAATACTCAAATCCAGCGATAAGAGAGTTAAACGAAGATTGTAGGGGCGGCACGAGCGGGTCTGAGGGGTTTTGAATTTTGCGTGAGATTCACCCGAAGGGTGAATAGCAAAATTCACCTCGGAGGCGGGCCGAAGGCCCTGCCGAGAATGACCGAAGACCCCGTCGTGCTGCCTCACAACAGCGATTATCGCTGAATCCGGGTAATACTCAAATGATATGCCTTTAAGTTTGGACAGCCTTCTTACCCTTTCATGAATGACGGCTGTCTTTGCCTTAATCTCTTCCATGAAGCGCCCTGCTCTTTGATGCCGTATGATATGCAAAGCTCAGGGAAGCACCATTGAGGATCACTGAATCCACAGGTATGTCTAACTTTTTAGAGATATCCACAGACAGCAGTTCAACCTCCTGAAGAGCCGTAAAGGTCCCTCCTGTAGTATTCCTCATCAAGAACAAATGCCAGTCCTTGATAACTCTTTTTAAAGTTTCATCTCAACCCCCCTGTCTCTGTCCATATATCCTCTCTGACTGAAATTACTTTAGCCAGGGGATTATACCCTTCAGGGACATTTTTTATGATCTGATGCGGGTGAATGTAAATGGTATGAACAATAGTATATAATTTATGTGGTCATGTCTTGCGGGGTCGGGATGCAGAGGGGAGTCGAGCTGAACGAGTACTTTGTGCGTGCCCTCAAACTGATG
>WAQR01000025.1 GCA_015520145.1 Candidatus Hydrothermarchaeota archaeon | reverse complement strand
CGTCTGACGTGGATGTTGGGAGAATCATCCTGGCAGCGCGTGAACGGGTCGTGAAAGAGAGGGGCCTGCCGCTGTTTAAGAGAGCGGTATTCAAGGCCATCAAGCACCCGGCGTTATTGCGGTTCGGTGTGATGTGTGCCCCGTTCTACAGACCGTTTCTAAAATCGAAGTTCAAGATACCGCCCGGCAGACCATTTATAAAAAACAGCATGAAAAGCAGGGGACTAATGCCAGGGGAGGTTGAGGGCAGAATATCCAGAGGGTCTGGAGGGTCTAAAAGGTCTGCCGCAGGTTTAAGACGAAAAGTCGTATTCTTTGCAGGCTGTTCAGCAAATTATCTCTATCCTGAGGTCGGGGATGCAGTACTTGATGTATTAACTGAAAATGGGGTTGAAGTAATTGTAAATGATGAAGTGTGCTGCGGTATTTCAGCACTCTATTCCGGGGACAGCCGGACTACCAGGTACCTTGCCGGGAAGAATCTTGAGTACATGAAGCATATTATCTTTGATGTGGACGCGATTATAACAAGCTGCCCGAGCTGCAAAATCGCACTAAAAGAGTATCCCGTACTTCTGGAGAACTCCTTACTTGCAGCAGAAGTGAGCAGGAAGGTCCGCGATATATCAGAGTACCTGGTACAGACAGGTTTCAGGAAAGGTAAAAACACCATCCCTGAAACGGTTTCGTATCACGATCCATGTCACCTCAGTTACGAACTCGGTATAAAAAACGAGCCGAGGGAGATTATAATGTCCATTCCAGGCATCGAGCTAAAAGAGTTAGGAGAGGGATGCTGTGGACTTGCAGGCCTTTTCAGTGTCGCCCATCCTGATATGTCCAGGAAAATCAGGGATAATAGGATAGAAGCCATAATGGCTGCTGATGCAGGGATAATTGCAACAGGCTGCCTTGGATGTAAGATGTATCTGGAGATGGGACTGAAACAGAAAGGTATTGACAGGAAAGTAATGCACACAATCGAGCTTCTAAGACAGTCTTATAAAATCTTATAAAAGATTGTGAGTATCACCTATTCTACCTATCCTACCTATTCTACAAATTCGTTGTGGAGTGCATTGACTGCTTTTTTTACGTCTCTTTCATGTATTATAAACGAGATATTTACCTCGGAAGATCCCTGTGCAATCATGAGGACATTTACCCCTGCCTCTGCCACAGATGTGAATACCCTCGCTGCGACCCCTTTGGTACCCTGCATACCTGCACCTATCACCGCAACTACTGCAATATTCTTAACATAGTGGACATCTTTTATGATATTCATTCCTTCAAATTCCTGTTTTATCGTCTGTACCGCCTTTTTCAAGTCGCCTTTTTCAATTACAATAGAGATATTCACTTCAGACGACCCCTGGGAAATCATCAGGATGTTCACATTTTTCCTTGCCAGCGCACCAAATACCCTTGCAGCTACCCCCGGGACTCCAATCATCCCTGCACCTGAGATGGTCAGCAGTACCACGTTTTTCGTGACACTGATAGCCTTGACCACGTCGCTTATTTCGTTCTGTTTTTTGACTATCATCGTACCTTCTTTTTCTGGTTTAAATGTGTTAAGTACCCTCACAGGGATGCCCTTTTCCATCGCAGGTTCTATCGTCTTTGGATGGAGGACCTTTGCGCCGAAATATGCAAGTTCCATTGCCTCTGCATATGAAATGACCTTTATTATCGATGCATTTTTGACTATCCTGGGGTCTGTCGTCAGAATGCCGTCAACATCTGTCCATATCCATATCTCGTCAACATCCAGGACAGAGCCTATTATCGCAGCAGAATAATCCGACCCGCCCCTACCAAGTGTGGTTATCCTTCCTTTCATGTCGCCTGCTACAAATCCTGTGACAACAGGTATCATGTCCCTGGCAGGTCCAAGGACCTTTTTGATTTTCTCTTCTGTGAGGTCAGGGATTGGAGCAGCCTTGCCGAAGTTTGAGTCGGTGACAATACCTGCCTCGAATCCGCTGAACCATCTGGATTTTATACCTGCACTGTTAATCGCCCCGCTGACTATCGGTGCAGAAAGCCGCTCTCCAAAAGACATCACAAAGTCGAGTGAGCGGGGGGTCAGTTCTCCTACATAGGAGATACCTGTCAGCACCTTTTCAAGCTCGCCTAACAGCCGTTCAATTTCGATCAATACAGGGGCGCGGTATTTTTTCAGGATGACCTCTTCGACTGTTATCCTGTGCCTCTCCTTGAGTTCGTTTACAAAGTCTCTTATTTCAGCCTCTTTTGCAGTACCTGCAACAACATCGTGTGCCGTGTTTACGAGTCCGTCTGTGACCTTGCTCATTGCAGATACGACTACAATTGTCTGTTGTTTTGCCCTGTATTTTTTGATGATACCAACTACCTCTCTTATCATTTCGCTGTTCTGGACGGATGTTCCTCCAAACTTCATGACGACTGAGCTGAGTGCCATTGGCGTCATTGGTATCTCCTTATTGATTCGCTTTCTGGTTTTAAGTTTGAGATGGTTTGCAGATATTTAAAAGTAAATCCATTGTCTTCGCTTGGGTTTTTATAATTTTCCCGTGCCATGGGAGGGGGCATGGATCATCTGCCATAAACCTCTTCGAGTATTACCTCTCCTCCGGCCTTCAGCAGTGTTCTGGCAGCATCGATACCGATCTTCTCAGGCCTTCTTGCATCTCCTTTTTTTACTACCTCGATCCTCTTTCTGCCGTCAGGTGAGATTATTACCGCCCTTAAGACCAGTTCTTTTTTTTCTATATCAGTCACTGCACCTAGTGGTACCTGGCATCCGCCGCCGAGATATTTCAATAGCGCCCTCTCGGCTGTGACCTTTTGCATGCTCTCTTCGTCATTTATTCTGCTTAAGATTTCGTTTTGTTCGAATGCCTTTCTTGAGACCACGGCTATCGCACCCTGACCGATTGATGGGACGAAAACATCTTTTTCAAGTACCTGGGTTATATGTTTTTCAAATCCAAGCCTTTTAAGACCTGCTTTGGCCATTATGATCGCGTCGTAGTCTCCTTCCATGACCTTTCTTATCCTGGTATCCACGTTGCCGCGCAGGTCTTTTATCTCAATGTCGCCGCGGTAGTTTAGAATCTCTGCACGCCGTCTGAGACTGCTTGTGCCGACCACAGAATTTTTTGGGAGTTCGTCGAGGGTCAACCCTTTAGAGATCAATGCATCGTTTACGTCTTCTCTTTTTGGGACACTTATTATGTCGAGTTCGTCCAGGATGTCTGTTGGCACGTCTTTCATGCTGTGTACTGCAAAATCCACGTCACCCCTCCTGACTGCCTCATCTATCTCCTTTACAAATAGTCCTTTTCCACCTATCTTGGAGAGCGGGGCATCCCGTATCCTGTCGCCTGTTGTCCGGATTATCCTCGTTTCGAATTCAATATCAGGGGTCTTTTCTTTTAACAGCTTTGAGATGATGTCCACCTGTTTAAGTGCGAGCTTGCTTCCTCTGGTACCGATTATGAATTTCATCTTTTTGTCTCTTTTAAATCTCTCTTCTCATAACACTGACACGGTCTTATCGTAGCGAGGCAGAGAATGGGGAGGGCAATTATCAGATCCTATAATGATTCGTCTTTTAAAGAATTCATCTAGATGGTCTGGATATACGAGAGATCATTTCACAAGTGGGGGATGGTGTAACATGGAAAATCTTATTTGGATTACTGTCCTGCAATACTGAACCATCTCGCAGCCGAGCCAGGGTTATTAGAATTATCTTTCGCATAGACTGTCACAGACTGTCACATTGTGCTGAGCTTCAAAATCACCATAGCAGCTCTAACACTTTTTACTCCCATCCTTTCATCCTCTGGCAGACCTGTTTAATCCTCTGATATTTAAACCGTAATACAGCTCATTTTACGTTAATACTTTCTCCGGTTTTGTGCGGAACTCCTCAACTCCTCACCTATCGCCTCAGCAGCATCTTCCTCCAGGTACATCCTGGCCTCTTCAAAGAACATATCTGCCTTACGCTGGGATACCGCATCCTCGCCCCAGTTCGCCTCGTTGAAAAAGTACTTATTATCTCATCCGTAGACCTTTTTAAGCAGCCTCTCGTGAGCGGTATAGAATTCCACGATTACCCTGCTAACCTCCTCAAACCCGCTAATCCCGCTCTTCATCATCCAGTCCAGGACGTCCTTTCTCTTCTTTACCTCTGTCCAGATATCTGTCTCCGAAAGCCACACAGACGCCTCACCCCTTGTCGTGATAATATCGCTTAGTACCTGGCTTCTCCCGGTGAATTCAAAATCATCCACCCCTGCCCGCCACCTGAAAACGTCAGTTGTCTCTATATTCCCATCAGGACCCATCCCTGTTATCTCCGTCACATTGACAATCCTTCTTGCCGGCTTTTCATTGATCCTTGCATGTGTCAGGAATATGATAATATCAAGCGACTCAAGAAGCGCAGGGGAGAGGTTAATTGGAGGGGTCTGAAGCCTCTGGATGAGTGATTCGATACTATCAGAATGTATGGTTGAAAGCCCTGCGTGCCCGGTTGCCATACCCTGAAAGAGTACATATGCCTCCTCACCCCTGACCTCGCCGACAACAATATAATCCGGTCTCTGCCTTAGAGATGATACCAGGAGGTCGAACATGCTTATCTCACCGTATCTCTTCCCTGTTGAATCAGGCGGACCATATCCTGGCCTTGCGACAGACGGTATCCAGTGTTCGTGTGGGAGATTCAGCTCGGAAGTGTCTTCAATTGACACGATTTTTGACTCAGGTCTTATGAACATGGAGAGTATATTTAACAGCGTTGTTTTACCTGTTGCCGTACCTCCAGATACCAGAACAGACGCCCTATTTTCAACAGCAAGCCAGAAATATGCCATCATCTCAGAAGAGACCGTACCATTCTCGATCACGTCCAGAGGGGTTAAAGGGACCTCCTTGAATTTCCTTATCGAAAACGTTGAGCCTTTCATGGTCACATCCGATCCATAAGTAGCCTGGACCCTCGAACCGTCAGGGAGTGCACCGTCCAAAAGCGGTTCTGCAACAGATATGTGCCTGCCGCTCCACTGTGCCAGTTTGATGACAAATGAATTCAGCTCCTCTGGATTTTCATAAACTACATTCGTCTTCATAGACCCATACGAACGGTGGACAATATAGATAGGGATATTGACTCCGTCACAGGATATATCTTCGATATGTGGGTCATTGATTATAGGGTCTATTTTTCCAAATCCGATAAAGTCCCTTAAAAGATAGTACATTACATTTCCCATCACCTGTGGAGAGATATTAATATCGTATTTCTTCATGATATCCTCTATCTTGTGCGTCATGTACGCCTTCAGGGTATCGGTATTTTTTGAACCAAAAAAATCTACGTCCAAAACCTCCAGGATTATGTTCTCTATCTTGTCAAGAGATTTTCTATCAGCCTCTGAAAGTTCGGGTTCTTTTACAATGTATCGGAGATTACCTTCTACATCGTCATATCTGATATTGACAAAAGAATAGGGTTTTACAATAGGATAGACGATATTAAGACCGACAACCGAATCGTCTTCTTTTTTTGGAGGTGGTGATATCTTTATGTCGGGTTTATCTTTTTTTATCCCCCTTGCAATACGTCTCAAATGCATCTTTCATGCCCTCTTCATGCCCCGTTAGTTAATTCATATCAATCCATACCGATTCTTATCATTTTTTACTTATCATTTTTTATATCATTTGTATATCTCGTATATCTCTTGCTCCAGGATAATATTTATAATCCCTGAAAATATACTTGATTACCAGGATTTATATGTTTATCGCAGTAGAAGGTATTGACGGTTCAGGAAAAGGGACGCAGTGCAGGTTGCTGAATAGATGGATTAGAGAAAAAGGTTTTGAAACATTTCTCACAGCAGAACCGACAAAAGGACCTATTGGAAAGGTCTTGAGAGAGGGGTTGAAAAAAGGAGGACTTGACCCGCGAACAGAAGCACTTCTATTCGCCGCCGACAGATCCGAGCATATCAAGGAGATATCAAGGATGCTGGAAAACAGCAGGATTGTAATCACAGAGAGGTACTTATATTCATCTTTTGCATATCAGGGCGCGTCAGGGCTGGACATAAAATGGTTAAAAGAACTGAACCGATTTGCCCTGCAACCTGACATTACAATCTATCTGGATATCACACCTGAAACTGCATTAAAAAGGATTTCGTCAATAAACTCCCTTAGAACCCAGATGAGAGGAAAAGAACATTT
>WAQR01000024.1 GCA_015520145.1 Candidatus Hydrothermarchaeota archaeon | reverse complement strand
TCCCCGTACGTGGAGTTTAATCCCGCTGGTTCCTGTTCCATTTGTCCCTGTTTCTGCTGCATTGTTTATTGCAGTGGTGCTCGGTCTATGTGGTGCAGCTATCTACAGGCAGGCGTCGAGAACAAGGTCAAGGTTTATGAATGATGTGACCTCAGCCCTGCCGTGAGCGTATACCATAAGCCGACCACCTGGAGGCAGAGGAAGCGGAAAATTAAATATATCTGTTACATGAAACATGGATGAAAGACAGGGATAAGACAGGATATAGATAGAGCAGGATATAGATAAGAGAGGATATTAGGATAGTTATGAGACCTTATGTAATATTAAATGCTGGCATGACCCTCGATGGGAAAATTGCATCAAAGACAGGCGATACGAGAATATCGTGCAGGGAAGATATAATACGTGTCCATGAACTCAGGAAAAGGGTCGATGGTATTATGGTGGGTATTGTCACTGCAATTAAGGATGACCCGAAGCTTACCGCACACAAGGCAAAGACCCCTGGTAGGGATCCTGTAAGGATAGTTGTTGACAGCAGGGCTAGGATACCTCTTAAGGCAAATGTATTCAAGGGCGATGCCCGTACAATAATCGCTGTTTCAAAAAAGGCAGATGAAAGGAAGTTAAAGGAGATTGAGAAAAAGGCGGAGGTTATTATATGCGGGGAGGACAGGGTTGACCTTGAATGCCTTCTAGAAGAGCTTTATAACAGGGGGATAGAATCTGTACTCCTTGAGGGCGGCGGGACACTGAACTGGAGCATGTTGAAACACAGGCTCGTTGATAAAGTCAGTGTTGCTATAACACCAAAGATTGTGGGCGGAAAAGATGCCGTGAGTCTTGTAGAAGGTGAGGGTTTTGAGACTATTGCAGAAGGGGTTAGATTGAGATTAGAGAAGCATTATGAACTGGGGGATGACTTGATTTTAGAATATGAGGTTCTCGGTAATTATAAATATCCCCGGACACAATGATTAAAAGGAGCATGAAAAAACTAACACCACTATTCAATCCGCAGTCCATAGCAGTCATCGGTGCATCCAGGACAGAGGGGAAGGTTGGAAACACGGTTTTGCAAAACATAATCAAAAGCGGGTTTAAAGGCGATATCTACCCGGTAAATCCATCAGGCAGCAGGATACTGGGGCTTAGATGTTTTAAAAGCATTTTAGATACACCCAAAGAGGTGGATCTCGGCATCATCACAATACCTGCCAGGACTGCTGTAAAGGCTGCTGAAGAATGCGGGAAGGCAGGGGTAAAAAGCCTCATAGTCATAACCGCGGGTTTTAGAGAGATTGGCAAAGATGGCCTGGCACTGGAAAAAGAGCTTGTAGGCATCTGCAGGGACTACAACATGCAGATGCTCGGCCCGAACTGTCTTGGGCTGATGGACACAACAACCCCCCTAAACGCAACATTTGCCTCGAAATTCCCGAAAAAAGGGAACATCGCATTCATCTCGCAAAGCGGTGCAATATGCACAAGCATCCTGGACTGGAGCCTTAAAAAGGGGATTGGATTTAGCAAATTCATAAGCCTTGGAAACAAGGCAGACCTAAACGAGGCAGACTTCATCAGGCAGGCGTCAGATGACCCTGTTACAAAAGTGGTACTCTGCTACCTGGAAGGCGTTGAAGATGGCAGGAGATTTGTAAATATTGCAAGGAAGGCGAGCAGGAAAAAACCTGTCGTTATATACAAATCAGGCGCTACACAGGCCGGGGCAAAGGCTGCTTCGTCCCATACAGGCGCGCTTGTCGGGAGCGACATATCCTATGAAACCGCCTTCAGGCAGAGCGGGATTTTGAGAGCAAGAACCATGATGGAACTCTTTGACCTCGGCATGGCGTTCTCAACCCAGCCTGTCCCGCATGGCAACCGGGTGGCAGTTGTGACAAATGCTGGAGGCCCGGCAATCATTGCTACGGATTTCATAGAATCATCCGGACTCACAATGGCGCGGTTCCAGAAAGGCACGATAGATGCACTAAGAGAAAATCTCCCAGAAGAGGCAAATATCTACAATCCAGTAGACATCATCGGTGACGCAAAAGAGGACAGATATACCTTCGCACTAAACGCAGTTTTAAAAGACCCCGGGGTGGACAGCTCCATCGTGATCTTGAGCCCCCAGGCGATGACCGAGCCTGTCAGGACAGCCAGGAGCATCCTGGAGCTGAAAAAACAGTTCCCTGAAAAACCCCTTGTCACAATCTTCATGGGCGGCGAGTCTGTAGAGGATGCTGTGAACCTGCTTGAAAGGCACGGCACACCAAACTACCCGTTTCCAATTGGAGGTGTGTCATCGATATCAGGGCTTTACAGGTACTCGAAACTCCAGGACTCAATCCCAGAAAAAGAAGAACCAGACTTTGAGAGGGACAGGAACAGGGTAAAAGAGATATTCAAAAAGGCAAGAGAAGACAGGAGACATGTCCTCTTCGGCAGCGAGACCACACAGATCGCCGATGCCTATGGGATCCCTGTCCCTCCGGCCCGTCTTGCAACGAGCCCTGATGAAGCTGTCAGATTTGCTGAAGAGATGGGCTATCCTGTGGCGTTGAAGATTGCATCTCCAAAGATCCTGCACAAAACAGACCTTGGCGGAGTAATCCTGGGCCTGGAAAGTCCTGAAAAGGTGATGAGAGGATATACAAAGATAATGGAAAACGTATACAGGATAATGCCGCATGCCGGCATCTATGGGGTCGATGTCCAGAAAATGATGCCAAAAGGCAGGGAACTTATAGTCGGTGTTACAAAGGATGTACAGTTCGGCCACATCCTCATGTTCGGTCTTGGCGGTATCTACGTGGACATGCTAAAAGATGTTGCATTTAGACTTGTGGACTACCTGCCAGAAAGCGAGATAGAAAAGATGATCCAGGAAACAAAGGCTTATTACCTGCTAAAAGGGCTTAGAGGAGAGAAGCCGGCTGACATCCCATCTGTTGTCGACATAATCTCCAGGACCGCAGCGCTTGTAAGGGACTTTCCAAGGATAAGCGAACTGGACATCAATCCAGTTTTTGGTTATGAAAAAGGTGCACTTGCAGTGGATATAAAAATTACAATTTCGAGGTGAAGAGGAATTTTGAGGTGAGATAAATGAAAAGTTTGTATGTAATCGGGTCTTCTGGAAGCGGGAAGACCGCAATATGTGTCGGGCTTGCTTTAAAGTTTAAAGAAAGGGGGATAAACGTGTCCTATTTCAAACCTGTTGGAAATGTGGCAGGAGTTAGTGACCGCGACGATAAAGATGCAGTTTTGATGAAAGAGCTTCTGGGTATGGATATGCCTTTAAATGAGATAGTGCCTCTTGTAACAGGCCCGTTTTATCTTACAAAGTTCCAGAAATCAAAGGCCAACCTGGAGGCAGTTCAAAGGGCATATACGTCTTTTACCGGCAGTGATGTTGTAATAATCGAGAGCACAACGACCCCCCAGACGATGGCAGGTATCGGGCTTGATTCCATGTCTCTGGCAAAGCTGTTTGGTTCAGTGGTGCTTTTTGTAAGCAAGATCCGGGACGATTTTGAACTTGACGATGCTGTCTTCCAGAGAGAGGTCCTTGAGCTGAAAGGACTTGATGTAACAGGTACGATATTGAACAACATTCCAAGACAGGTCCTGGACAAGGCAAAAGGGGTCTATAAACCTATTTTTGAAGAACGGGGATACAGGATGCTCGGAATTATCCCGGAAAACCCTGAAATCAGTGCCCCGACGGTAAAGGAGATATGCGACATACTTGGAGGAGAGGTCATCGAGTGCGAGGGCAAACAGCTAGACCGCATTGTGGAAGATATCCTGGTAGGTGCGATGACCCAGGAAAGTGCGCTGAATTATTTCAGGAGGTCGACAAACAAGGCTGTGATTACAGGCGGTGACAGGCCGGATATCGCACTTGCAGCACTTGAGACAAGTACGTCTATCCTGATACTTACAGGCGGACTCTATCCGGATGTCAAGGTTATCGCAAAGGCAGAGGAGAAAGGTATTGCAGTACTTATCGTCCCGTTCGATACTTACACAACGATAGAAAAGCTCAAGCACGTCACAAGGAAGATAAAACCTACAGATAAAAGGGTTATAGACCTTGCAAAAGAGAATCTTGAGAAATACTGTGATGTCGATAGGATAATCTCTGCGGTCGGGTGACAATATGCGACAATAAATCTACCGACCTATCCTATTCCTGGTGTAATTGTCTGCACATATATCTGAGCAGAACTGGTATGTCTTGCCATCTGCGACCCTCACAATTGCACCCTCTTCATATATCTTACACCCGCAGTACTCGCAGTTTGAGACCTTCGGCTCTTCATATATCTCGCTTAAAAGGCCGTCTTTAAGGTTTATCACCCTGTCCACAATACTCTTATCTTCAGTCTCGTGGGTTACCATGGCAATGGTGAGTCCCAGCTCTTTATTCAATTTTCTGAAAAGATTGAGTATGGTCTTTGAAGTCCTCGAATCAAGATTGGCTGTAGGTTCGTCTGCAAATAATATCCTGGGCTTATTTATGAGTGCCCTGGCAATGCTGACGCGCTGCTGCTCGCCGCCAGATAGTTCAGAAGGGAGATGGTCGTACCTGGCGCCCATACCCACAAGATCAAGCGCCTCCCTGCCGAGCTCGATGCATTCGGCCTTACTCTTTCCCTGCATCATGGCAGGGAGATACGTATTCTCCAGTGCGGTGAGTTCCGGGAGGACATTATATTCCTGAAAAATATATCCAAGACGGTTCAGCCTGAAACTGGATTTTTCAGATTCCGGCATATCTAAGACGTCTGTCCCCCCGATAATTATCGTGCCAGAGGTCGGAGTATCCAGAAGTGCCAGCAGATGCAGGAGAGTGGACTTACCAGACCCGCTTGGGCCCATTATTGCCACATACTCACCTTCATAAATATCGACATCCACCCCTCCAAGCGCGGGAACTTCTACCGTTCCCATCTTATATATCTTCTTCAAATTTCTCGATTTCACAATTACTCTCTGCATTACTACATCACTCCCATAAATCTTAACCCCATATTAGCTTGATTATATCCTCCTTTGAAGCTTTAACTGACGGAATATATCCACCGATTATCGAGGAAAACAACAGCATCGCCGATACTATAACAGTTGAAGATGTAGTTAATTCAGGGACAACAAAACCCAGAGGGGTATTTAAAGGGTTAACTGTCCAATAGACCGTCATGACCTTGATCATGATTGCCCCAGTAATTATCCCGGAAACCCCGTAGATCATGGATTGTATCGTATAGGACCAGGTTATCACCTTCTCATTTATTCCGATAGCCTTGAGTATGCCCATCTGCTTCCGCTTGTGGGCGAGATTAATATAGATTATCACAAATACCGTGACAAATACTATGAAAAGCCCGACAGCGCTAAGTAATAGGTTTATTGTCCCGAATAAGGAGATGATTATCGCCGTTGTACTGAGTTTGTCTTCCCATGTCTTGAAGACATCGTTGATCCCCAGTTCCTTGAATTTTTTTATGTAATAGCTTTCAGTGCCTTTCGGAACCCTGACAGCAATTAGAGAAGCCTTTCCCGATACCCCCAAAATCTCTTCTGCATCCTTAATCGTGATATAAGCGAAGCTTGTCGAGTATATATCCCTTGGGTTGAATATTCCCTTAGTTCTGAACTCTTTTTGAACTCCGTTGGCAAAGGAGACCCTGATCTTATCACCGACTTCGGCTGAGAGTGTATCCTCCTCCAGGAAAAATATCTCCTCCCCTCTTCCTGCAATCTCGCTTCCGATAATTATCTCTCCGCGGTCACCTGGTGTCAGATACTCGCCTTTTCTCATATGCATATAAACCTTGGAAACCTTTTTTTCGTCATCGGGATCTATCCCAAAAAACCCGAACCCCGCTGCTTCCCTATCCTTTTTAAAAAGAGTCGCTCCAAGGGAATATCTCCTTGTAGCAGCTATAACACCTGGTACTCTCCTTATTTTGTCAAGCTTCTCAAGGGCGTCATCTATAAAGAGTTCATCCTCCTTTGGTTCGATCAAAATACTCCCATGGGAATAATCGATTATCTGGTTGTTCAAAGCGTTTACAAAGCCCAGAATGGTGGCCGAAACGATGGTGGCACTTACAAAGCTCAAGGATATTATGAGGACGATCAGAATAAACAGGGGTTTTTGATGAAGGATGTTTTTTACTGCAAGAAAGAAGGAGAGCCTTGGATTACCTTTCATATTATCTACTCCATATTAGTTTTATTATATTCTCTCTGGAAGCCATATATGACGGCAGAAACCCGCCGATCATGGATGATACGAGGATCATCGCCGATGACATGATAGCTATCCGATCTGTCAATATCGGGATTACAAACCCGAGTATCGTGTCTATGGGATGGAGCGCAAAGTAGATGACCAGAAGCCTGGAAAATATTATTCCAAGGATTATTCCAAAGACCCCGTAAAAGATGGCCTGTATCATGTAGGAGAGGATGATCACCCTCTCATCTATCCCGATGGCCTTGAGTATGCCTATCTGGCTCCTCTTGTAGATTATGCTTATGTAGGTTACAACGAAGATTA
Organism: Candidatus Hydrothermarchaeota archaeon; assembly: GCA_015520145.1. Taxonomy (GTDB): domain Archaea; phylum Hydrothermarchaeota; class Hydrothermarchaeia; order Hydrothermarchaeales; family WAQR01; genus WAQR01. The sequence goes on along the minus strand of WAQR01000024.1, from coordinate 9,361 downwards.
TCACAAAAATGATGACAAGCCCGATTGTAGTTAGGAGGTATTCTATCAGCGAGAAGACCGAAGTCATTAAGGCAGTCGTCCCTGCCTTTGTCTCCCAGGTTCGAATCTCCTCACGTATGCCCAGTTCCTTGAATTTTTTTATATATTCTTTTTCTCTCCCTTTATCGACCCTTATGGCGATAGCTGAAGCCTTGTTATGAACCCCGAGTATCTCTTCAGCGTCCTCGATGGTCATATATGCCTGCATAACCGCATAAAGATCGCGGGGGTTTACAATCCCTTTAATCCTGAATTGCCTGACCTCACCTGTGCCAAAGGCCACATAAAACCTGTCACCGACTTCTGCTTCGAGGGTCTCTTCCGTGGGCATGACATACTGCTCCTTTCCCCCGGAAATGTGCGTGCCCAGCAGCATCTCTCCCCTGGATTTCTCTGTAAGATACCTGCCACGGCTGACATCCTTATAAACGTTTGTGACCTTTTTCTCTTCCACGGGATCTATCGCCATAAAGCCGAAGGCTGCGGGATAGGGCTTTTTATTTTTAAAAAAATTGCCTCCAAGATAATACCTTGGAGCTGCCCCCCTCACCCCTGGCACGCTTCTAATCTTTTCTAAAAGGGCATCCACATCGTCAATATAAAATTCTCCCTCCCTGGGCTCGATGACTATATTCCCGAACATCTTGTCAATGAGCTGATCGTTCATCGCCTCTGACATCCCTGTTATCATGGCAGAAGTGAACGTGACGCTGACAAAGCTTAAGGCCACAATAAGCACTGTCATGGCAAATAGCCTTTTTGCAGAACGAAGATTCTTTAGAGCCAGAAAGAAAGAGACCTTTAGCAGGTTCCCCAAGACCCTCACCCCTTTCTTTTCTTCGCGGTAAAGTAGATGACAAACACACCGGCTGCCAGAAGAAGGATAAAGATTTTACCCATGTCTTGAGATTGATTATTGGAGATGTCGAATCTTATCTCTTCTAAACTGGTGTGCTTACCGAAATCGTCTTCATAAGTCAATATGAGCTTATTGGCTATCTCACCTGTCCTCTCAGACCTCAGTGTGAATATGGCAGGTGTGTCATCGCCTTTTTTCAGTTCTCCAAGATAGGCGGTTTTGAATCCCTCCAGGTCTGATTCCAGGGTCAATTTTGTATTCACGGCATCGTCATCTCCAACATTCTCAATTCTAAGCTCGATTGTTATCTCGTCACCTTTTTTTGGATTCTGGGGCTCTATCTTCAGGTCTGCTATGTCAAGCTGTGCCTTTCCTTTTATGACAATCCCGGCGGCCTCGGTTTTTTTAAATACTGCATCGCTTTTGTCACGGTATTCTATGGGGAATCGCACATCATAGAGTCCTACATCCGCATCTTTGTCAGAGAGAAATTTGAAAATAACGTCTCTTTCTTCTCCCGGGCGCAGGATAGGGATAAATAGGCTGTTGCTGCTTTTGACAGCGAAGGGGTTCTCTGTCTCTGTTGAGACACTGATGTCTTTGATTTGCCTGCTCCCTGTATTCTTTATAGTTAAACTGATATTGAATTCTTCTCCTGGCTGGACAAATTCGGGTGAGTCCTTTTCCACTTCAACACCGGGTTTTACGGTCTTTATGTCTATGCCAAAGAGCAGGGTCTCCTGTTTTTCACCGGTAATTCCCACCCATTTCAGTACGAGGGGTACCTGGTAAGAGCCTTCCTGGGCGTTTTCTTTTACCCTTATTATATAGGAGATATTTATCTCGTCGTACTGCCTGACCACGCCGAAGTATCCAAGAGAGGAATCCGCCTCTTTTATTGTCCCGATATACTTTTTTAGAGAACCCACCGGGTCTATGGGCGAGACATCTTCTGGATCAAGTTCTGATTTGAGGTAGGTGGCATACGACGTCCCGAGGTTCTTTAATGTGATGTTTAATGCATATGTCTCCCCTGAGATCACACTTTCCGGCTCAAGTTTTGTTAAATAAAAATCTGCTTCTGTTGCATGGGCGGGGTATAGAGATACCAGTAGAGATACAAGTACCAGTAAGGTCAGAGATATAAAGGTTAGAGATATCTTTATTATGGCAATATTAGCAATATTTTTTTTATACATTTTTTCATCTCTTGCTTTCCGGGGCGGTATAGAGCGGTATATTTTATTTAACTGTGTATTTTCATAAGTTTTATATAGCTATTTATATGCGGTCTATGATATACTTTTCCAGTTCAAAATGTAAAAATTCAGGAGGAGTTTCGTACATAATGGAAAATCATCAAATTCTTTGAAAGTGGGTTTTTCAGGAAAATCGACAGGGTAGGACGTGGAAGATGATGTGAAGGCCGTGTTTGAATAACAAAAACATATTAATATCAGTCCTTGTCAAAGACATGTATTCCAACAAAAGCAAGAAAGGCGTCCGTCCAAACACAGACAAAGTTGTAATGATAAAGCAAGGAAAAGCAAAAAACCGTGGAAAAAGAAATTGGGTAAAGACCTTAATTGGCGTTTGTCATTTGTAGATGTGAATCTATGAACAATATGAAATTTGCGACAGCAATCAACTGCATGGATGGAAGAGTCCAGATACCAGTAATTGAATGGTTGAAAAAGGAATATGGAGTAAATTATATAGATATGGTCACAGAACCAGGACCAAACAAGATATTGGCAGAAAATAAGGATATTCACGTACTCGAGTCAATAAAAAGGAGGGTTGAAATTTCAGTACATAAGCATGATTCAATGATTATCGCAGTGGTGGGACATCACGATTGTGCAGGAAACCCTGTAAACAAAGAGTCCCAGATAGTCCAAATACTTACCGCAATTAAAACAATTATATCATGGGGCATTAACGTTAAAATCATAGGATTATGGGTTGATAAAAACTGGAACGTCCATGAGGTTAAATGAGGCTAAATGAAGTTTGAAGTTAAATGATTCTGAACTTACGTAGCTACTACGTATCTATGGGGGACTTATGCAAATCTCTGCATTTTCAACTCTAAACAGCAAGATGTATATATTTATAATCATTTATAATGTTAAATCATAAGTCTTACTTAGAAATATTAATAAAACGAGGATTATCAATGGAGATCTCACCAGAAGAGTTCGTCAGGGCGTGTTATCAGTGTGGTACATGCTCAGGAGTTTGCCCGAAGGCAAGAGTTAAATCAGGTTTTCTACCTCGAAAGATGGTTTATGAGATAATCACAGGCCATACAGACAGGGAGATTAAAAGTGGCGATTCCTGGGACTGCCTGACCTGCGGCCACTGCCAGGCAATCTGTCCTATGAAAGTGGACTTTCTCAAAATGGTCCAGGAGACAAGGAAGACCGGCCAGAACGGGGTATGCAAGATTGCCCACGAAAATACTCTCGGTTTTTATAAAATAATGAAGGACAGCAAAGTCACCCCTAAAAAGACAGAGTTTCTGGCAGATGATGTCAAGACCAATGAGGATAGTGACGTCCTCTATTTTATGGGATGCACGACCTACTTTGATATCATATTCAAAGAGGATGTCGGATTTGAAGGCATGGGCATCGCCGACAACACGATAAGGCTCCTAAACGCGGTCGGGATAACGCCGGCAGTACTGGACGAAGAAAAGTGTTGCGGTCACGATCAGTTCTGGCGCGGGCAAAATAGACTGTTTGAAGAGTTCGCAAAACAGAACGCGAAATTTTTAAAGAAATACAAGACCATTGTAACAGGCTGTCCAGAATGCTACAGGACATTAAAAGAGGAGTACAAAGCCCTGGGTATTGATCTGGATGTAAAGCATATCTCCGAGTTTCTGGCAGACCATAAGGACAGACTCAAAGGGAAGGGGAACGGAGCAACGGTTACGTTCCACGATTCATGCAGGCTTGGCAGGTATATGAATATCTACGACCCACCAAGAGAGCTTCTGGACGCCGCGGGACTTGAGATAAAGGAAATGGTAAAAAGTAGAGACGAGGCACTATGCTGCGGTGTCTCCGCGTTTGTCAACTGTGACAGTGAAAACAAAGAGATAAGAAAGCAGAAGATAAAAGACGCAATAGAAACCGGTGCAGACATCCTCGTAACACCCTGTCCCAAGTGCCAGATACATCTAAAATGCCTCCAGTGCGATGAGTCCGAGCCGGAGGATTATAATAATATAAAAATCATGGACCTGTCCACAGTCCTAATGGAGAACCTTGAACCTGCTCAAAGTGTGGACACCAGCAAGTCACAGCCCGATGAGAGCGGCGAGGAGAGTGATGATAATGACGGAAACTGAGAATTTTGTTCCTTTAATGAAGAGGAGTAAAGGTTTTAAAGAACTGAAGTCCCTGGTCATCGATGAGGGGATATGTTCCGGCTGTAGCACCTGTGCAGCATTTTGTGAGAGGATACAGCTCGACGAAGACGGGAACGCTGAGCCGAAATCCGACTGCAACATGGAGATTGGAGCAATCAAATGCAATATTGAAGGGACGTGCTATGACGTATGTCCAATGGTGTCATTTTCCAATATTGAGATGGACAAGGCAGTATTCGACAAACCGCGGGAGGACATGGACATCGGCTACTATAAGAAAATAGTCGCGGTCAGGTCAAAAAAGCCCGAGATCCTCGAAAATGCCCAGGATGGCGGGGCAGCCACTGCATTTCTTGCAGCCGCGCTGGAGGGTGGATTGATTGACGGTGTGGTAGTCGCCAACAGGAGCGGAGACTGGAGGACCGATGCAGGGATTGCAAGGACAAAGGAAGAGATTATTGCAGGTGCTGGCACAAAATATGTGAGAACGCCGTCTGCAATGAAGTTCGGGAATACAATAAGGGATATAAGAAAACTCGCTATGGTCGGGACAGGCTGCCAGACAACAGGTACACGGAAGGCCATGGTCAAGTTATTAAAGACCGTCATCGAGAAGACGCAGGAATCCGATACTCCACTCGACCTCACTCTGATAGGGCTATTTTGTTTTGAGAACTTCCCCTATATGCGCGTAAAAGAGAAGATCGAATCAGAATTTGGAACAAAGATGGAAGACATAGTGAAAACAGACATCACGAAAGGTAAATTCACCATCACCAAAAAGGACGGGACAACCCAGCAGAAACCTGTAAAGGATTTCAGTGATATTGTGCCGGAATCGTGTGATCTTTGCACAAATTTCACAGCCGAGATGGCAGATCTCTCTATCGGTTCTGTGGGTACAGATACAGGATGGTCTACTGTCATTATCAGAAGTGATAAAGGACTTACACTCCTAGAGAATGCAGAGAAACTCGGGTATATCGAGGTGTCTGACAAAGTTGACATGAAACCGATAAAAAAAGGTGTCTCACTGAAAAAAGGCAAACGAGAAAAAGCTGCCGAGAAAAGGAAGAAGGAAGGAAAATATGTACCCGAATACAGTTAATTTGTACATTTGAATACGTCAAATCAACTTGACAGATGGAAGATATGGGAAGTGATGGAAGTTGATATGGTGGTGCTCTGCAATGATTGCAATGATTGATGAACTTCTGGAGGAAAAAGATGGAATTCGAACCTAAAGCGATTGTATTCGCATGCAACTGGTGCTCGTATGCAGGTGCGGATCTTGCAGGTGTGAGCAGGATGCAGTACCCTACAAATACAAGGGTTATCCGTACAATGTGTTCCGGGAGGTTTGACCCGGAGTTCGTGTTCGAGGCGTTCGAGAAAGGGATAGACGGCGTTCTTATCTGCGGATGCCATCCGGGCGACTGCCATTATATCGAGGGGAATCTTAAGGCTGAGAAGAAGGTGAATATGACAAAAGAACTTCTTCATGCGGTTGGCATGGATCCCAGGCGCTTCAGGCTCGAATGGGTGTCTGCCAGTGAGGGCTCAAAGTTTGCAAGTCTTATTAAAGAGTTCGTCGATACCCTAAAAGAGCTTGGACCAAGTCCACTGAAAAAGGATGGAAAAGGCGGGAAAAGCGGGAAAGACGGTGGGTCTTCGAAGCAGGATATGGATTTGAGCAGGGGCGAGAGTTTAGAGGAAGAGCAAAAGATAGGAGGTGATTGATTTGGCCGAGGATTTGACCGATGTGACCGATGAGAAAATATCTGAGTCTGATAATGAATCAAGTAATAAGTCCAGGGATAACAAGAATAACAAGAATAATGAAGAACCGAGGATTGGTGTATTTGTCTGCAAATGCGGGCTTAATATAGGTGGTGTTGTTGACTGTGATAAGGTGGCGGAAGCTGCAAAATCATTTGAGAATGTGGTTCATACCCAGGCAAACAAGTATACGTGTTCTGACAGCGGGCAGGACGATATAAAGAAGAAGATTAAAGATCTAAATCTCAACAGGGTGGTGGTTGCCTCCTGTTCGCCAAGGCTGCATGAACCGACGTTTAGGAGGACTGTGGAGGAGGCCGGTTTAAACCAGTATCTGTTTGAGATGGCAAATATCAGGGAGCATGTTTCATGGGTGCATACAAGAGAGCCTGAGAAGGCGACTGAGAAGGCGACTGATCTTGTAAAGATGGCAGTTGCAAAGGCAGCGCGTTTAGAGCCTCTGGAGACGACAAAGGTGCCTGTTACCAAGTCTGTGCTGATACTGGGTGCAGGTGTCACAGGGATGCGGGCAGCGCTTGATCTTGGTGATATGGGTTTCAAGGTTTATCTTGTGGAGAGGGAGCCGAGTATCGGCGGTGTGATGGCACAGCTCGATAAGACATTTCCAACACTCGACTGCTCGATATGTATTGAAGGGCCGATGATGAGTGATGTCGGCAAGCACGATAATATCGAGCTTTTGACATATCATGAACTCAAAGCTGTGGAAGGGTTTGTCGGGAATTTCAGGGCGACTGTTTTAAAGAAGGCCAGGTATGTCGATATAAATGAATGCAACGGGTGCGGGCTGTGTTTTGAGGTCTGTCCTGTCAAGATGCCAAACGAGTTCGATGTCGGGCTTGGTGCAAGGGGTGCGATTTACAGGCAGTTCCCGCAGTCTGTGCCGAATAAGGCAACGATTGATATGGAGCACTGTATCAATTGCGGGCTCTGCGAGGTTGTTTGCGAGAGAAATGCAATAAAGCGCGATGATAAAGACGAGGAGAGGGTCATTGATGTCGGGATGATTATTGTCTCGACTGGATACGATATTTATGACCCGGCTGAGAAGAACGATTATCATTATCTTGATTATCCAAACGTTATAACTGCCCTTGAACTGGAGCGGCTGATGAATGCTTCAGGTCCTACCCTCGGGCATGTTGTAAGACCGTCTGACGGCAGTGACCCGCATACAATCGCGTTTATCCAGTGCATCGGTACAAGGGACAGGGGCGATGAGTCCTTCTGCTCGGGCGGAGTATGCTGTACGTACACATTGAAGCTGGCTTCGATGCTGAAGGAGAAGCATCCTGAGCAGGAGATTATTGTGTTTTATATCGATATGCGGTCTATTGGGAAAGGGTTTGAGGAACTCTATACGAGGGCGAGAAATGCCGGGATAAAGTTCATCAGGGGAAAGCCTGGTGATATCAGAGAGGATCCTGATACAAAGAGCCTGATACTTACAGGTGAGAATACCCTTGCAGGAACGGTTGATGAGACGAAGGTCGATTTGCTTGTGCTCTCTACTGGTATGGTACCGAAAGGTGATGCACGTGAACTCGCGCAGATACTGAATATCTCGCGTACTTCTGACGGGTTTTTCCTGGAGAAACATCCAAAGCTCGCTCCGGTCGATACGCCTACTGATGGTGTGTTTATTACAGGGGCATGTCAGGGGCCAAAGGATATCCCTGTGTCTGTTGCCCAGGCAAGGGGTGCGGCTGCGGCTGCGGCTATACCGATGATAGCAGGTGAGATAACGCTTGGCGGGGATATCGCAATGCCCATACCTGAGAAGTGTATCGGGTGCGGGATATGTACCAAGAAATGCGCTTATGGTGCATGGGAGCTTGAAGTAGTTGGTACAAAGGAGGACGGTAAACCGATTAAGAGGGCAAAGCTTACAAAGGCTCTCTGTAAGGGGTGCGGGACGTGTGCCGCTGACTGCCCGAAAGGTGCAATTGAGATGAAGCACTTTACCGATGAGCAGGTTATGTCCCAGATCGATGCTGCACTTGAGGAGAATCCGGGTGAGAAGATACTCGGTATACTTTGCAACTGGTGCTCTTACGGCGGGGCAGATACTGCCGGGGTGTCGAGGATGCAGTACCCGCCAAATCTCAGGGTTGTCAGGGTGATGTGTACCGGCAGGGTGAGTAAGGAGTTTGTTGAACGTGCGTTTGATAAGGGTGCAGGGATGGTGCTTATATCCGGCTGCCATATCGGCGACTGCCATTATATCTCCGGGAACGAGCATATGAAGAAGCGTGAACCGATGATTAAGAAGATGCTGGAGAAGAAGGGAATAAATCCAGAGAGGTTCATGCTGACGTGGATATCTGCGTCTGAGGGTACGAAGTTCCAGGAGACTGTGAGAGATTTCACTGCAAAACTTGAGGAACTCGGGCCGAGAACCGATGAGAAGCCGCCAGCGGAGGAGAAGGGTGGGTAAAAGCCTGGCTGGTTTGGAGAGTTACGGCGGGGAGTTCCTCTGCCGGGATTTATGGAAGTGTCTAGTTCCAAATCAATGGACGTGCTACTGCAAGATTGAAAAGAGGAATCAGGTTGGGTGAGGTAGCACTAACAGCAGTGTAGATAGACGTACAAATTAGACGTACAATTAGTACAAATATATTTAAAGAAGAATGAATAATTATAATTTAATGAAGAATGAAAATATAATATAAGGGGACGGAGAGTATATGAAGATCCTGGTTGTAGATGATTCACATTTCCAGAGGAAGATCCTCAGGAGTATTTTAGAAAAAGGGGGATATGAAGTTGCGGGGGAGGCAGCCAACGGCAGGGAAGGGATAGAAAAGGCAGTAGAGATAAATCCAGACGTTATTATTATGGATATAATCATGCCTGATATAAATGGAATAGACGCACTAAAAAAGATACTCGTAACAAATCCAGGGACAAGGGTCATCGTCTGTTCCTCTGACATTCAGGAGAGACGGATAAAAGAGGCGATAGAACTGGGTGCGGTTTATTATATTACAAAGCCAGTAAATGAGAAAGAATTATTAAAAGCGGTCCAAACGGCTGGGTAGGCATGACAAAAATCAAACTCACCGAAGAGCAAAAAGACGCCATCACAGAAATAGCCAATATAGGAGTCGGAAAAGCTGCTAACTCACTTTCTAAAATGACCAGTAAACTGATAGAACTGGAAGTTCCCTATGTTGATATAATTTTGATTGATGAAGTCCCTAAAATCATAACAGAGAAATACCATGACCTTGTAGTGGGAGTCTATCAGACCATGAGGGGAGATCTAACTGGATCTGTGG
>WAQR01000023.1 GCA_015520145.1 Candidatus Hydrothermarchaeota archaeon | reverse complement strand
CCTTTTTACCATACCACAAAATTGTGGAAAGATTTATATATTGGAATTCCACAATATTGTTGACAAGATGAAAATCCCAAAAAACCTACAGAAAATACTTTATGAAATAGAGAAAGATTGTATCGAGTTGAAGAGAGCGAAACAGTTGACCGAATATGGCAGAGGACAACTCGATTTAATTAGGATTATCAAAGAGGAATGGGCCGTAATAGAAAAAGAATGATGGCCTCTTTTGTCATGCCAGATAACAGAATGCCCATTGCTCTTGAATCACTATCATAATTGACTATGGATAATCACTTTTTTCGGCACATTTCGTCGATCATGCCATCAATCTTTTCCAAAAATCGCTCGGAATCACTTATCAGACTCTCTGCCTCTTCTTTTGAAATCTTCCTCATGACTCCATAGTCTGCTTCTTCTCTCATCTCTTTTGCCATCCTTAAGGCCTTTCCATAATATTCTTCAATCAATCCTTCATTTACGAATTCAAGCCCGAATTTCGCTAAAAGTCCCTTGTGTGTTTTTACATCGATGTTCCTGGTTAAAAATAGGGCCTTGGTAGCAAAATACATGCAGTAATAGGCCCTACCAACAGCGTCTTCATAGAGGCCGTTGTCAAAAAGAACTCTTGCAGCACAAAGCTTTTCTTCTGCTTTCTGAAGGAATCTGTCAGGCAAGGGCTTTGCCCTCCTTTTCAACGGCTTTCATGAAAGGGTACTGGAGGTTTTCTTTGAAGTCTTCTTTAGAGATTACTTTGGGAGATATATCTACACGGTATTTTAAGAAGTAGTCAAAGCTTAAATCTACTATGGCTCTGCGAAGCCTGAAGTCCTCTTTATCAATTAATATTAAAATATCTATGTCGCTTTCTGGTGTCTGCTCCCCCCTAGCATAGGAACCAAAGAGGATTATCTTTTTTATTCGTTTCCCGTATTTCTTCTTTATTTCTTCTACGAATCGTTCCAGGGCTCCAGGTTTCATACCCATATATATCGCATTTCTGGCTTATAAAGGTTGGTTATATCATGAGTTGATGCCAATCCTAAATTAATTCATCACAATGATTTCTGACGGTTTGCCAGTTGGTGTTTACTTTATGAAATAGAAAAAGACGGTATCGAGTTGAAGAGCGCGAACAGTTGATCGAATATGGCAGAGGACAACTTGATCTAATTAGAATTATCAAAGAGACGGGAGTTGTAAAGAAAAAAGAGAAAGAATGAGTGCCTCTTTATCATGCCAGGTAGAAGACAGTATACCCATTGCACTCAAATCGGCCCTGCCTTCTCGTAATCAATGTAAGAGAACGTCCTTTGACCAGTCCAAAAATTTCCTATCCCTTCCGATTATTGATACGTTGTAATTAATGGATATGGGAAGGGGCATTATGCCACCGAAATCTTTATAAATTCTGAACGGCCATTCATGAATATGGGTTCAGAAATTATTTACAGGGATGAGGCAGAAGAAATAAAGGAACTCAAAGGCTGGATTTTGGTCTATGGAAGACGCAAAGTTGGCAAAACGTTTTTATTAAAGAGTTTTTTGGATTATGACGCATATTTCAGGATAAAAAGAGACGGAAAAATATTGGCAGATAGATTTGTCTTAAACGAGATAAGTAACATTGATGATTTATCAAGAATCATAAAAGACATGTTAAATCAAGACAAGACAATCATAATAGACGAGTTCCAGAGGGTTTCAGAAGGCGTCTTAGAGGAGATCGCGTCTGTTCACCCAAAAGGCAAGATCATATTTTGCGGTTCAAGTATGAGGATAATAAAAAAGATTGCAGGCAGCAGGTCACCTTTACTGGGGCTGGTACTTCAGTACAGGCTCGGGTTAGTAAAATCAGGAAATATCTTAAGAGAATTACTAAAGATAGTAAAGGCAGAACAGGCGGTAGAATTAGCACCTTATCTTTCTGATGTATGGACTATTCCGTTTTTCAGGCAAAAAAATAACAGTCTCGAAGTTATTTATGAACTTCTTAGATATTCCAAATTCACAATCCCTTCATTAATCGGTGAGGTATTCACAGAGGAAGAAAGAAAGCTTACAAGAACCTACGAATCGATCATAAGGCTCATAGGTGCAGGAAAATGGGATTACAGGGAAATCGCAGGGATACTTGCTGGCAGAGGATTAATAAGCAGGGCCGATACTTCTCTCGTATTGCCATATATAAAGAATCTTGTTGAGATGGGGATTGTTAAGGCATTACCTCTCTACTCATCGAAGAAAAAAATGTACAGGCTGTCTTCTCCTATAATGGAAGCGTTTTACTATCTTGACGATAGATATGATTTTAAGGATGTTGATGTCAGTCTAAAGGAGGCAAGACCAACACTGGAAAGACTTCGAAATCTTGCTATACAAAACTGGTTTGCAGACCTATTTGCCGAAATATATCATGGGAGAAAAGAATATTTTGTAACACAGGAAAGAGAAATAGATTTTATAATCACCTTCAGGAAAAAACCCGTAGTTGTAGGTGAAGTCAGGTGGGGAAAGTACTCTAAATCTGATATAAAAAATTTTAAAGAAAAAACCAGACACATCAAGGCAGAAAAAATATTCATAACTAAAAAGAAGGTAATCGAAGATGACGAGATAAAGATAATCTGTGTTGAAGATATAATCGGCATGATTGAAAGTGTCACGTCTTGATTTTTGTTATTGTTCACGGGTTTGTCGGGGAGGACGTCGTCAGGGGATGTTCGAGGGTTGCGAAAATCTTCGTGGTTGCAGAGATGAGCCACGCGGGGGCTGAAACGTTCATATCTGGCAGATGACCCGCGGGAAGCGGCAAAGGGGTTTGCTGAAAGTATACAATCTATTACCAACCACATACCAGGATATTAGCGCTAAGTTTATATATATTTTTATATTATTCGGCATAGTGGCTGGAGCAAGTTTTTTTGTTATTTTCACTCTATTTTCTCTGGAGATTATAACTGCTTTAAAAATAAGTCAATACCTAAAAATCCACGAAAATCACATTCATCGTCCGATTTTTTGAATGTTCTAAAAACGGCCTTCTCCAGTGAATCCAATTTTTATGCGTCATAACTCCTAAAATTAGACTTGCAAAAAACAAGAATATTGCTTTATAATAAAAGGACGTCTCTAACGCTCATTTATAGCTTACGTTGACAGCATCTCTCTAATCGAACGAAATACTTTTATAGTAAAATAATCTATATTCCAACGAGGATATTTTATGAGTTTTAAAGATATTATCGGAAAAATAACAGGTGGGAGCGAATTTAAAGGTACTGCTGTTGAGGATTATGTCGAGCTGGAAATTTCCGATGAAGAACCCCAGTTTACAGGGCCTGGGAAATTTGTCAAGGTCTGCAAACTTAAAGGGTTTGCAGATGTTGATGTAACGGCAAGAGAACTGAGTGAAGGTAACATTGTGATACTGGATATCAAACCACTTGCTGAGAGGAGCATGAATGAACTAAAACATGCTGTCGACGAAATCAAGGATATATGCGTCTCTATGGGAGGGGATATAGCAGGGTTAAGCGAATATCACCTTATCATGACCCCGCCAAACATCAAGATCGAACGGTCCACAGAATCACGAGTACAGGACTTCGAGGACACCATGGAGCGGGTAAGAAAAAGGCTTTCTAAATAAACTTTAATATATAATCCCTCGATTCGACACATACAAAAATATGGTGCTCACCTATGAACAGACTATGGGAAATGATTCAGGGGACTATACCTACTTTTGGAGAGGATATGAGTGCGGTAGAAAAGAGGTTAATTGAGAGCATTCCTGCATCCGCCCCTGATGTGCTATACAACGCGTCAATGCACCTTATAAAAAACGGCGGAAAAAGGATAAGGCCCGCTCTTGTCATTCTCTCTTTCAATGCAGTTAATATAAATAAAGACAGGAAAATTGACTATGCAATACCAATTGCTGTTGCAGTTGAGCTTATTCATACAGCCACAATTATACACGATGACATCATCGACAGAAGTTCAATGCGTAGAGGTGTAAGGACAGTAAACGAAAAGTGGGGAGACGACATCGCACTTCTTGCTGGTGACCTGATATTCTCCATGGCGTTTGGTATTATCGGTTCGCACGAAAAACGTGAAATAAACGAGATAATGTCAGGTGCCTGCATGAGACTTGCAAGAGGAGAGGTCTTAGAGGAGCTCCACACAGGAGATACGCAGATGACAGAAGAGGTATACCTTGAGATCATCGAAAGGAAAACTGCATCCCTTTTCGAGGCATCTGCAAGATGTGGTGCGATACTCGGTGAAGGGGAAAAAAAAGAAATCGAAGCCATCTCGAGATACGGGTATTCGATTGGAATTGGATTCCAGATGACCGACGATATCCTTGATGTGATAGCAGGGGAAATCAAGCTTGGAAAGCCTGTCGGAAAGGATATTGCACTTGGGAAACCAACGTTCATCACCCTCCACGCCATAAAAAATGCGAGTCAAAAAGATAAAGAGACTATAAGGCAGATAATACAAAAAAAGACGAACACAAGAGCCGATGTTAAAAAGGCTCTCAAAATCATTGAAAGGACAGGGTCTATAGAATATGCAAATAAACGGGCAAAATTCTTTATATTAAAGGCAAAAAACGAACTCAAAAATCTTAGAGAATCCAATGCAAAAAGAGGTCTGGAGATGATTGCAGAATATGCGATCAAAAGAGAATTTTAAGGACCTTCTATATTGAGTATTTTTTTAAACAACGGCGACGTAGAAAATGACATAAGGATATACCAGCCGAGCCATCCGAGATCATTCCCCCAGTACGGCAGGCTGAAAGGGAGAACAATTATGACCTGGTCGTGTGGTATTAAATATCTAAGCCACGAAAATATCAAAATTATTGGCGGGAATGTAAAAAGCATCGGTCTCATGGAACTCGACATCATCTCCATTGTCAGCTTGCTGAATTCCTGCTGGTACTTCTTCACATTTTTCATATTCCCTTTTTTTTGCGCCTCTTTCATCTTTTCCTGATACAATTTAGATTTCTCTTTTAATGCCTTCATCTTCTTCTGATCGATGAATCTTGCAGTCATCAACGTGATCATTAATGAGACCAGGGCAGACATAAACGAGATCCCTATTATCGGGTCCATCCACTCGTCCCCTGTAAGTCTGAAGAGGAACCCGAATGCTGCATCCATGATGGAATAAATTTGTACAACAATATCTGATACCACTGCTTTTACCCCAGTATATCTTTCATCTGCCTGACGGCATCTTCAAGTTTTTCATCGTGATTCTTTATAATCTTAACTGTTGCACCGGTCATCATGGCATAGCTCATTGCAACTGCCCTGTTCAGCTGCTGGTGGTCTTCGATATCCAAGACGTGCTCTCTATCCCTCATCCTTGTCTCGTCACTGGTACGCCTGTTTATTATCTCCTCCGGGTCAGCCTCAACTAGAAGGATTGCAGTTGGATTTAGTTCTTCCAGAATCCATTTCGGCAGACCCGGGAGG
>WAQR01000022.1 GCA_015520145.1 Candidatus Hydrothermarchaeota archaeon | reverse complement strand
AGGGTTGACATACAAAGATAGACACCTTTCAGGTTTCCATTACACCTGCGACCTCCTTCGTGCGGCATCAGCAAATACCTACCTTGAAACAGTGGGCTCGCGGGCAGATTCAATTCATCTGGCAATCAAACAGGTCCCGACCGCAGAGGTGTATTGGGAATACCGCAAGACAGTCGAAATACTGGGGGCCAGATTCAAGCTTGGCGAGCAGGACGTCATTCTGACGTTTGACTATACTGACGAAGATTTCATGTGTCATCGGTTAAGGCACTAGACAGTATGAAAACGTTCCCGGTAGGGGCGGTGGTCACCATTTTGTAGCCATGAATACCGAAGGTTTTATTACCCGGCATTGCAATAATATTGCAATAAGATGATATTATGGGAAAGGATGACCATAGAGGTCTCCCTTTACGAGATGTTTCCTGCCGATTGGGTAAAGGAGGCTGCCGGTGGTAAGGATATCGCCACCCTCTACAGTGCAAGGTGGGATGGATACTATGGAATCGAGCGGACATTCGAGACACTTATGGACGTGTACCAGAGTCAGGCACTGGACCCCCCATGTCAACAGGGACAGATTAATGGAACTATGGAGGGCTTAACCGATGACCGATGAATGGTAATCTATCTAATATTAATCTATCTAATCTGTCATGGACTGTATCTTATGTACTTGCCCCTGAAGTTTCGCCTGCCCTTTGAAAACTTCCGTCTGCCCCTGCCCCTCTTCTTGTTTGGCCGGATGCCGCCCTTGCTGTGGAGTTTTGGGTCTAACGGCGCATACATCTCAGGGTTGAACCCTTCAACCTCTGTAAATTCTACGTGTCTGCGTACCACTGAAAGTCCTCTCATAGCCTGGTGTCCAGAAGGGCTTAAGAGAGTGATGGCATTCCCCTTTTTGCCTATCCTCGCGGTGCGTCCTATGCGATGGACATAATTCTCAGGGTCAAGTGGGACGTCATAATTAATTATGTGAGAGACGTCAGAGATATCGAGCCCTCGCGAGGCCACGTCCGTCGCACAGAGCAGGGTGAGTTTTTTCTGATAGAATTTCTTTATCACCCTCTCCCGCTTTGCCTGTCTCATGTCACCGTGAATCGCCATGGCGTCGTATCCCTGGCATTTCAGGTTCTCGGCAAGGGTATCTGTAAGCGTCTTGGTGTTACAGAAGATGATCGCGGATGTGGGAACCTCACTATCAAGGAGGAACATGAGCATCTTGAACTTCTCATCTTCACGTATCTGGATGAAGATCTCTTCTATGTCTGGATTGTCAACCTCTTTTGGGATTTCGACACATTTTGGATTTCTCATGTATTTTCTGCTCAACTGCAGGATGGGTCTTGGGATAGTGGCACTGAAAAGCATGGTCTGCCTGTCCTCTGGAGTGGCCCTGATAATCTTTCTGATATCGTCTATAAAACCCATGTTAAGCATCCTGTCAGCCTCGTCGATGACGAGTATTTCGATGTCTTTAAGGCTTATGCTCCCGCGTCTTAGGTGGTCAAGGAGTCTTCCAGGTGTTGCAATGATTATGTCTGCCCTGCCAACCTTCTTCAACTGGACATCTATCGACTGGCCGCCGTATACCGGCACCACCTTCATCCCGCGGTTTTTGGTCATGTCTTTCATGTCCTTTGTAATCTGGATGCAGAGCTCACGTGTCGGTGCAAGTACCAGTACTTTAAGACCCTTCCCGGCTGTCATCCGTTCGGCAATCGGGATACTAAATGCAGCGGTCTTCCCTGAACCTGTGCATGACTGCCCGACCACATCGCTCCCGGAAAGGGCTATCGGGATGACCTTCTCCTGGATAGGGGTAAGCGTTTCATAACCAAGTGCCCCTATTGCATCAAGGGTCTTTTTATCGAATGGAAATTCTTCAAACTTCATTTAATACACTTCACTTTAATTATTAATCTAACATTAATCGTCAGAAAAAAAGTATTTTACTATCATTTTTTTCTATTATTTACTTATCCTCTATCACTTAACGTAAAGAAACATTCTTTAATTATATTAGATATGAGAGTACTCTTTCTTCATGTTTATTCATGTTTATTCTTCATGTTTATCGATTAGATCGATTAGACTCACCGTGGCTTTTAGACGAACATTATGGTCATTTGGAGATACTGTTCTCTACTTTCATCCAGTTGCGTCCTTCTGTTGTGTCCTGGACAAAGTTCACATATTTCGTACCAGGACATCTGCTGTAATAAACACAAAAAAACTTATTCCAACAGCTATATTGACATTGAAAAATGCAACCTGTAGCCTCTCCATATTGCCCGGGGCGAGGATAGAGTGTTCATAAAACAGAAGTGCAGAGATAACAACGACTCCAATAAGAAATATCCATCCAAGCTGAGTAACCGGCAGGAGTAGTATAAGAAAAACAACGGTGAGGACATGGAAAAACGAAGAAATATAAATACCCCTCTCTTCTCCAAACCGTCTGGGTATCGAATACAGGTTGAACTCTCTATCGAATTCCAGATCCCTGTATGCATATATCACATCAAAACCAGCAACCCAGAACGTCACAGCAATCCCGAGAAGGACAGGTGCCAGGTCAAGAGATCCGGTAACCGCAACCCATGCACCGACAGGCGCCATCCCAAGCGCAGTACCAAGTACGATATGGGAAAGCCATGTAAACCGTTTGAGATAGGGGTATATTATAAATATCGAAACTGCCAGAGGATAGAGTATCACACAAAGAGGATTTAATTTAAGTGCTGACAGTAGGAGAACGACAAGAGAAACCCATATCACGATTCCGACTTCCCCGGGACTTATCAGTCCTGCTGGCAGTGCCCGCATCCTGGTTCTCGGGTTTTTGCTATCGATTTCCATATCAATAAGCCTGTTCAAACACATTGCAGCTGTCCTGGCACTTATTATCCCGACTGTAATCCACAAAAGCACGTGGCTCGACGGTATTCCATCTGCTGCAAGTATCGCACCGGAATACAGAAACGGCATAGCAAAGACCGTATGCTCAATCTTAATCATTTCTAAAAATATCTTGATTTTCTCTAGAATCACACACTTCACTGGTATCACGGTAATTTTAAATACACGTCGCATTACTTAAATCTTTATAATAATATTATAAATGATACAAAATGACACAGATAGGCAGTTATAAATTTGACAGGATGGAACTGGCAGGTTCTCTTGGAGACCTTGGTACTCTCATACCGCTATCAGTTGCATTAATCGTTATAAACGGGCTGAATGCCACAGCGGTATTTTTGATGGTCGGACTATTCTATATTGGGGCAGGACTGTATTACAATCTGCCAATTCCAGTCCAGCCGCTAAAGGTTGTGGCTGCTATCGCTGTTGCCTCTCAGCTTGATGCAGCAACAATAGCAGCGTCTGGTTATCTGATGGGGGTAATTCTGCTCATTATCGCTGTAACAGGGATTATTGACGTACTTGAAAGACTCTTTACAAAACCGATTGTCAGGGGAATCCAGCTGGGTCTTGGATTCATACTCATGATAAAAGGGCTGGAATTTATAGGAAAGGATGAGCTTTTGATGACCGGATTAACCGGGTTAAATGGGGGACATACCTTTACCAGGTTTATTGAGCTTAGCTGGCTGACATGGATATCCGTGAATACGATAATCGGCATATTTGGAATCATAGTCGTTACACTGCTGCTCACCAACAGGCGACTTCCAGCAGCGATTGCAGTGATATTGTTCGGGGTCCTGGTGAGTGTCGGGTTTGGCTCACTTTCTGGTACGTCGTTTGAAATCGGATATGAACCAGTTCACTTCTTCAAACCTGATACTGCACTCCTCCTAAACGCTCTGATTCTTCTGGTCATCCCCCAGATACCGCTTACAATTGGAAATGCAGTAATGGCGACAGCAGATACCGCCAGGAACCTCTTTGGAGAAGAGAGGGCAAAGAGGTCGACTTTCAGGGCATTTGCAGCAAGTATGGGCCTGGCAAACATCGGCGCTGGTGCAGTTTATGGGATGCCGATGTGCCATGGTGCAGGAGGACTTGCCGCACATTACAGGTTCGGCGCAAGGACTGGTGGGTCAAATCTGATGATTGGCACAATATTCCTGGTCATAGCAGTGGTGTTTGGAAAGGCTGCCATCTCGATTCTTGGTCTTATCCCGAACTCCATCCTGGGTGTGCTGCTCCTATTTGCAGGTCTTGAACTTGCAATGCTTATAAGAGATATCAGTGAAAAAAAAGACCTCTTTATTGCATTTTTTATTGCAGGGATTGGGATTGCAACAACGAACATGGGCGTGGCATTCATTGCAGGTATGACCCTGCTTTACATAATAAATAAAATGAAAATAAATATATAAGTTAGTATACTGTTGTTACGCCATATGCCTGGACATGTATTCATTTATCTTGTTACGAAGGCTGTCAAAATCCCTGACATTCTCCCTTACAAGCCCTACAAGATATTCCACCCTCCTCTCCAGTTCCTTTTTAAACTCAGTACCCCACATGTCGGCATATTCCTCGTACCTGAACTGGGTCCTGCTAGGTATGCCGGTGCTCTTTATTATATCCTTGCTCGGGCTCCATTTGTAGATGTCATTAACCTGTATATCCCCGCTCTCACCCACGGATATCTCTGTGACCTCGGATATCCTCCTTATAACACCGTGCTTTCTGTCAAAAAATCTTTCCATCATTATCACAAGGTCAAGTGCCGGGATAACGGACAGGTCCACATTCATCGGAGGGTTTGTCAGCCTTGTTATAACGTCATGCGACGAATTGGCATGGATTGTACCCATGCATCCTTCATGGCCTGTATTCATGGCAGTAAACAGCGTCACTGCCTCAGCACCCCTGACCTCGCCGACAAGTATCCTGTCTGGCCTCATTCGCAGGGCATTTTTTAAAAGTGAATCCATATCTACCTCACCTCTCCCCTCAACGTTTGGCGGCCTGGTCTCCAGCCTGACCTTGTTCTTGTGTCTTAGATGAAGCTCTGCGGTATCCTCGATGGTAATTATCCTCTCACCTTTTGGTACAAACACCAGCAAAGCATTGAGTGTGGATGTTTTGCCGCTTGCAGTTCCGCCTGCCACGATGATGTTGCAGGGATGCATACCAAATCCCTCGACACATATCCACAAAAACGCTGCAAGCTCCAGGCTGATTGTCTTATAATTTATCAGGTCAATGATGGTTATGGTATCCTCGCTGAACTTCCTTATCGTTATACTTGAACCATCTATCGCAATCGGCGGTATCACTGCATTTATCCTGGAACCATCTGGAAGCCTTGCATTGAGGATGGGGACGTTATAATCTATTCTCCTGTGGACATCACGTGCAAATTTTTCAATGATATTCCTGATCTCATTTTCTGAATTAAAAACGACATTTGTCTCGCATGTACCATATTTCTTGTGATAGACGAACACAGGAAAACCAGGCCCCATTACCATGATCTCCTCAAGATACTTGTCCTCCAAAAGCGGGTCTATCGCCCCGTAACCCACCATGTCCATGACTATCCTTTCAGCAATCCGCTTTATCTGTTCTTTATCTGTGCTAAACTCCCTTTTTTCCATGATTTTTATTATCTCTTTTGTGAATATCCTCCTCCTCTCCCTGGGATCAGGTATCCCAGCAGGATTGATATTGATCTCCATAATGGCAATGTCCCGTACCGTGTTCTTTATCAGATATTCCTCATTACTGAGTTTTGATGTCTTCAGGTGGTAGAGGGGTGTATCTTCGTCACGCCT
>WAQR01000021.1 GCA_015520145.1 Candidatus Hydrothermarchaeota archaeon | reverse complement strand
TAGCCAGGCGTTCCTTCCCCATGATGTCCCTGGGATCAACGATGAACCGCCATACATTTAAAATGGCAGCAGGGCCGAGATAACCCTCATCCCTCTCCACCACAGGACACGCCCCATAGCACGCTGCGCATAATGCACAGTTAGCATATTCTACTGCCCTGTTCACTTCTGCCTGGCTCATTATTATCCCGCCTGTCCTGTCTGTCCTGTCTGCCATATCCTCTGCCCTATCTGACTCTGCTGATTCTGCGGCCTTTTTGGTATCTGGTGAGGTGACATGGGAGGTGACCAGCCAGGGGCGGATAGATTCATAATGCTTAAAAAACCTGTCAAGGTCAACTACCAGATCCCTGATAACAGGAAGATTTTGCAGCGGCTCTATCAGTACCCTGCCTTTTTTGATGCTCTTTATCTCCGGCCTGAGAAACGCCCCCAAAAAACGCCTGGGTCCAATGACCAGCCTCCCGTTCTTCACGTCATCAACCTGGGTCTTGCACGGCAGGGCAGGTGTCCTGTTTATCATCACAGCACACGACCCGCAGACCGCACCTCTACACGAATAGCGGAACGTCAGGCTGCCGTCCTGCTCTGCCTTGATTGCCATGAGTGCGTCCAGTACGGTCATCCCCGGCCTGGTCACGACTTCAAACAAATCGTAGTGCGGCGTTGTGTCCTTTTCTCTGCTGAACCTGAATATCTCGAATACGACCTTTTCCCTGGACATCTCTGATACCTCTGATATCTCTGACATCCTCAGTACACCCTCCCATCCGGCCTGTATTTCGTTATCCTCACATCCTCATATTCGAGCCCTGGCCCGTCTTTTGTAAAATATGCCATTGTATGTTTCAGCCATGTCCTGTCATCCCTTTTCGGGAAGTCCAGCCTGTAGTGGGAGCCCCGGCTCTCCTCTCTGGCCAGTGCCCCCGCGGCGATTGTGTGCGCCAGGTCGAGCATACAGCCAAGCTCAAGCGCCTGCACAAGTTCTGTATTAAATACCCTGTCTCTATCATCTATGGATATATTCCTGTACATGTCCTTCAGTTTTTTGATGTCTTTGACAGCATTTTCCAGCCCCTCACGCGTCCTGAATATCCCGACATTGGAAAGCATGGTCTGCCGCATCTTCTGCACAATCACCGATAACCTCACACCACCATCCTCACCACCATCTCCACCACCTTCTCCACCTTCTCCACCATCCACACCCTTTAAGATGGCGTCTATCCGGCTTTTATCGTTTTGCAGGGCGTTATTATTATCATTACCATCTCCCGGCGCTGGCATGGGCATTTTACTGGCGTACTTTGCAGCAGCGGCACCTGCAATCTTCCCGAAAACAAGGGTATCCAGCAGCGAATTCCCGCCAAGCCTGTTTGCACCATGGACACTGACACAGGCGCACTCACCTGCGGCGTACAGCCCCTCGATGGATGTGGCACCGCTGGTGTCTGTCGCAATCCCGCCCATCGAATAGTGCTGACCGGGCTGGACAGGGATAGGCTCTGTTATCGGGTCTATACCCGCGAAATTCATTGCTATCTCACGTATCTGAGGCAGCCGCTCTTTTATCTTCTCCGCCCCAAGGTGCCTGAGATCGAGGTGGACATAACCATCTTCACTGCCTTTCCCATAGCCCCTGCCTTCTTTCAATTCTGTTACAATTGCCCTTGCAACAATGTCCCTTGGCGCGAGTTCCATCTGGCCTGGCGCATAACGCTTCATGAAGCGTTCGCCGTGCCTGTTCACAAGATAGCCGCCTTCACCCCTTGCGCCCTCGGTGATGAGGATGTTCGTACCAAAGAGGGTGGTGGGGTGGAACTGCACAAACTCCATGTCCTTTAACGGCGAACCCGCACGGTAGGCGATGGCAATCCCGTCACCTGTGTTAATCAGGGCGTTTGTGCTCCTGGAATAGACCCTCCCATACCCGCCTGTTGCAAGTACCACCGCCCTGGCTGTGATGGTGTGCAGCTCACCGCTCTTGATGTCCAGGGCAACGACTCCCCTGCATTTTCCGCCCCACATGATAAGGGATGTGACGTACCATTCCCGGTATATCTCTATCCCGTCTTTTATGACCTGTTCAAAGAGCGTATGCAGCAGCATATGCCCGGTCTTGTCAGCGGAATAGCATGTCCTCGGGAACCCTGCACCTCCAAATGGACGCTGGGCGATTTTGCCTGATTCTGTCCTGCTGAAGAGTGCACCTAACCTGTCAAGCTCCAGCACTGCCCCCGGCGCATCGCGGCACAGTATTTCCACACCGTCCTGGTCTGCAAGGTAATCGCTTCCCTTTATGGTATCTCGAATATGGGCATCAGGACTGTCAGTCCCGCCAAGTGCGGCGTTTATCCCTCCCTGTGCTGCCACCGAATGTGAACGCAGTGGATGGACCTTGGATATTATCGCAACATCATCAATACTCTTCTTTGCCTCTTTTGCAGCGCGAAGCCCTGCCAGCCCTGCACCTACCACCACCAGGTCATGCGTGATCATTTCAAGATTCGTACCTCTTCTCTTGCAACCTGAACCCGGACCAGAGACGCTCTGCCGTCATCAAATGCCTCTTTAAGTGCGTCGGTGATGTCCCCGGTCCTTGTTACATCATATGATTTCATGCCAGCCGCCTCTGCAATCGCGCAAAAATCCGGGTTGGCAAGCGTTGTTGCGAAAACACTCTTGCCGGCTGCCTCCTGACTTGCAGAGACAATCCCGTACCCGGAATTGTCGAACAGGACAATCGTTATGTCCAGATCATTTTCTGTGATGGTCTTAAGATCTGATAGCGACATCGAAAACGCACCGTCACCGACAACTGCCAGGACCTGCCTGCCCGGGAAGACTAGTTTGCCTGCAATGCTTGCAGGTATTGCAAAGCCCATTGATGCCAGACCGTTTGACAGGAAGAACGTGCGTTTTGCATACACCCTCCAGTATCTGGTCATCAGATATTTGACCGCACCGGTATCGACACAGACGATGGCGTTTTTTTGTGTGACCTGGCGGAGGTCCTTAATCAAACGCTGGGGCCTGACAGGAAATATATCAGAATCACTGCCGGCAGAAAGGTCATTTTTCAGTTCCTGTTTGTATCTGGCAAGTTGCCCGCGATTGCTCTTCCTGGGACCCTTCGAAAGCCCTGCCAGCGCGTCCAGCACAACCCCAATATTACCCAGAATCTCTGTGCTGACATTGTAGTATGCATCAACATCTGCCGGGATATAGTCGATATGAATCACTTCCACCTGGGGACCTTTTAGCCAGAGCATGGTGTTCATTTCTATGAAGTCATAGCCAACGGTTATAACCAGGTCGCTTCTATCCAGGAGGTCCAGGGTCACCCTGGAGCAGAGCGGAGATACCACCCCGAAACTGTGTTCATGTCCTGCCGGGAGCACACCTTTGCTCAGCGGTGTTGCGACCACAGGAAGACCGTATGCCTCTGCAAACCTTCGAAGCGATTCATGGTGCCCCCTGCGAACACAGCTCAGTCCTGTCACGACCACAGGGAACTTTGCTCTCTCGATTTTTGCTGCAACTTCTTTTAGACCTTTTGGGATGATGGGTTCTTTGACTATCCATCTGGTACTTCCCGACATCGGGCTTTTATCTGTCTCCTGTAGCTGCACGTCGGCCGGGAAATCCAGGTGTACCGGTCCCATTGGGACGGTCTTTGCAACCCTGTACGCCTTTCTAACTTTCTCAGGGATAATACCGCTGTTTGCGAGCATCATGCTCAGTTTGGTTATCGGCCTGTAAAACTCGCCCTGGTCTATCATCTGGTGCCTCTGCATGCCCAGTTTGTAGCCCTCTGTCTGGCCTGTTACTGCAATCATTGGAGCGCGGTCAAGGAAAGCGTCAGCAACACCGATTGAGAGGTTCACAGCACCAGGACCGAGTGTGGAGAGGCAGACCCCTGGTTTCAGGGTCATCCTGCCGTAGGCATCGGCAGCAAAACTGGCAGTGGCCTCATGGCGTGTCAGAAAGAATCGTATTGAAGAGTCTTTGATGGCTTCCAGGAGTTCCAGGACCTCTTCGCCCGGGAGGCCGAAAACCACTTTGCATCCCTCGTTTTCGAGGCATCTGACAAATAGTTCTGCACCGTTCATATTCTAATAAGTTCATGGGAGGCCAATATAAACTTTGCTTTTTAGATGAAGATACTTGATTAGATGAAGATACTTGAAGATGTTACTGTTGCACCATGGTGTTGCAGTTGCACCGTGGTTGGGTGACCTGTGATTGAGTGATTATGTGATCGATGTCCATGTACCATGTGGAAGGGTCAGGTGAAAAGATGACAGCAGGATACGGATTTATCAAAAAATCCGAACTTTCTCCCGGGGAGATGGAATCAGACGTCTGTGCAGAGTGCAGGTCAAAAGGGCTGAATCTCTGCGATATTGACGAGATATGCCAGATCAGGCTGGCAAATGCGCTTGGGAAGGATTTGAAAGAGATTGATGCATCAATCGATTACGCAATAAAGAAGGGGCTTATCAATGTAAGACAGATAAAGTCCAGGGGAAAGAGGCCGAGCACATTTATAAAGATTACGTACCAGGGCAGGATGTTCTTTGGGACAATGAAAAAGATGGAAGAAACCGAGGGGACGGAAGGGTGAAAGGTTAGGAAATGGAGATGCTGGACTCAATCCAGCCGATTCATCAAGAGGCCAGAAAGGAGCTTCGGGTAAAAATATGTGGCTTTACCTGGCATCTTTTCTCCTGAAAGTGCAATCTGTTCTACCTGCCGAACTTTTGTGGGATTTAAGAATAGGGCAATCTGATAGTCTCCCCTGTCGACCAGGTCTATCACCTTTTCACCGTCAATCTCGTACAGGATATCGTCTGTATCTGCTGTGACTCCCAGGATCTTATCAATGACCAGGTAGTGCAGGACTGTTACGTCGAGTCTCTTCCATGCAGGAGACCGTTTTATATCTATCTCGGTTTCGATAATCTCCTCGTCTTTGAGGGTGAGGATGTAAAATTTACCGCTGTAATACATGCCAAAGATATTCTTTGAGGTCTCTTTTTTCAACCGGTCAAACATCCTGCCTGGAGTGTCTGTCTCTTCAATATCGAAATACCTCTCAAATCTTGAGATATCAAATCCTGAAATGTTCCTGATAACCCTGTGAGCCGGGAGGATTGTAATCCCTTTGTTTTTGGTATTTGTGAAAAATACTGCCCTGTAACCGTAATCTGCACCTTTTCTGGCTGCCCTTGTTTCGTCTCTAAAACAGAGGGCTGTAGTATATCTATGGTGCCCGTCTGCGATTATCGATTTTTTATCTTTCATGCATGCGACTATTTTGTTTATTGTGTTTTCATCGTGTATCTTCCATATCCTGTGCCTGACTCTATCTACTTCAATATCGATTAACGGGTCTTGTTTTTGAGAGTCATCATAGATCTTCTCGATGGTGAATGCCGGGTCCGAGTACAGCATGAATATCTGGCTGAAATTTGCGTTACATTTCCGTAAAAGCTCAAGCCTGTCTTTAATCGGACCTTCCAGAGTCTCTTCATGCGGGAAGATGATTCCCCTATCGAGTTCTTCAAGTTTTGTAAGTGCGATGAATCCTTTAACGGTCTTTTTCTCGCCATCGTAGGTGTATTCCAGGCCGTAGAGATAGATGGATGGTTTTTTGTCCTGAATCAGTGTCCCGTCACTGAGCCAGGTTTTGAAATAGGATGCTGCCTCTGTGTACCTGCTGTCTCTTTTTGTATCTCTATTATCTCCATTATCTCCATTATCTTCATTATCTTCATTATGCCTTCCACTGTGGATATCACTGTGGTCTTTGTCCAGGATTATCCTGATTATATTTTTTTCATGCTTTCTGTAGTATTCGTCTCTTGCGCTGGTGGATATGACATCGTATGGAGGGGTGACTACCTTCGTCAGGTCGTCTACCTCTCCAGGATTGTATCTGATACCTCTAAACGGGATAATTTCTACCATTAAAAACACCTGATTTCACGGTCATTGTTGAGGTATGTGTTGAGGTATGAGATTAATAAATTTTGCCTTCACCATTATACCTGACAAGCAGTCTAAGCCCCACCTCATGGCAGGATCCTGACCTTAGAGGTTACCATCACAAAATCACAAAGTTGCCCAGTTCAGTTCATCCTGTTCACAAAATATCCTCTCATTCAAATCTTCTGCATCCAGGACACCAGAAATCGGACGCCCCTTATCCTGCGCCTCTTCTATCAGCCCAATCATCTTCCTGGACTTCCTCACCCTCTCATATATCCTCTCCCTCTCCTCAGTATCAAGCAGGCCATGAGAAAGCTTCACGTCAGCCAGCTCTAAAGCAGTCTCATAGGTCAAATCCACTATCTCCGAGGTATCAAGGCAGTTAGTTCTGTAACTTAAAAGCTCTTTCCAGGTAACAGCTCTGTCCTGGAGCAGAAAATGGTCCATCAGGGAATTGCAGTACTTTTTATACCCGTACTTTTCTGGGAACTCGAAGGCAAGCGAACCCGGATCTAAAAATGGTGCATATGGCGACATAAAGGTGCAGACATTTTTCCCATCTCCACCATTACCTCTATCTCCCTTATCCTTGAACTCATCCAATAAGCGGTCGATAAATTTCACGGTATCCTTTGCACTTTCCCGAGTCTGACCCGCAAGACCCAGCATAAAATAGATATCAAACGTCCTGCACCCCACCTCAAGGCTTCTATCAATCATCTTAAATAAAGACGCATTGGTATAAAACTTATTCAAAGACCTCCGTATCCCTTCATCATGGGTCTCAGGAGAGATTTCAATAGAAAAATCATTGACCGCAAGAGATATCTCTTTTAAATAATCTCCACCTGGAGGAGAAAAGAACTCGAAAATTATCGGTATATCCACCCCCTCCTTTT
This sequence comes from Candidatus Hydrothermarchaeota archaeon, assembly GCA_015520145.1. Classification (GTDB taxonomy): domain Archaea; phylum Hydrothermarchaeota; class Hydrothermarchaeia; order Hydrothermarchaeales; family WAQR01; genus WAQR01. The sequence goes on along the minus strand of WAQR01000021.1, from coordinate 4,785 downwards.
TCATCAGGTAAATAATCTCTCTGGCATATCTCTCCCCACCCTGCATGAGGTCTCCTATAATAAAACATGGGCTTCCAAAAGAAGCGACATTTAATATGTCTGCTACAACCTTTTCAGGGCTCATGAAAGCTACCTTATCTCTCTTGCAGATGTTTTTATATGCGAATCTTGACCCCCCGCAGGTCGAGCAGTTCTTTGTGCACCCCTTGCAGGTGAGCACGCCCATTATCGGTTTTTTAAAAAAGTCCTTGTACGGGAGAAAATCCATAAGACGCCCTGAATCCCTGTAGGCTTTTAATAGGTATGAATAATCGATTCGGAAATCATCTAGGTTCTCTGTCACATAGGTGAGGGGATTTACTCTTATCCTTCCATTATTTCTGTTATCCCTCCAGACAAGGTTTGGTATATCATCATACTTCTCGTTTTTCATCCCTTCCAGAAGCAGGGAAAGGGGATATTCGCAGGAATCACCTCTTACGACAAAGTCTATTCCTGTCTCTCTCATAAGTTCTAAATAGAAATAAGAAGAAGTAAGACCCCCGAATATTACTGGTATCTCTGGCCGGATATTCTTTAGCATTTCAGCGAACCTGATTGCCCCGTGAGTATGTGGCATCCAGTGCAGATCTATTCCGACTGCTTTTGTTTTAAGTGATTTAAAATGCTCCTCTACATCAAATTTTCTGTCATGAAGCATCTTGACTGCTACGTTGTCTATTCTTACATCATAACCCCGTTTCCCGAGATATGAGGTCATGGAAACAAATCCGATGGGGTACATCTCGAAAAGTGGGGTCGAAGGGACAAGGTCATTTATCGGGCTCCATATGCCAGGCCTCTTACGGAAGTCATAGAGTGTGGGGGCATGAATCAAAGTTAAATCTGCTTCTTTCTGCATTATATCAACCTCACCTAATTTGTTGCCTATTAAATAAAAAAGTATTGGAACACTACTATTGGAACACTACTGCATCCCACACCTGCTGTTGTGTAGCCAGCTTCCTGGATGGTATCTACTCATTCTCCAAAATCCTCCAGTCTCAGTTCATGGACGTGCCCGCGGTAGTATTCGCCCATTGACCGTATACCAATCTCTCCTTTTTTAACGCTTTCAATCGCCATCACTGCGGCATTTGCACCGGTGATTGTCGTGATATATGGGATATTGATATCAACCGCGTATCTGCGGATATAGAATCCGTCGGTATATGGGATCTTCCCGGCTGTCGGTGTATTGATAATCAAATCAACGCCTTTCTCCATCATTATGTCAAGGATATTTGGCGAGCCCTCGCTTATCTTTTTTACCAGTGTTGCGGTTATCCCTTCTTTCTCCAGTGCCAGCATCGTTCCATCTGTTGCCAGGATTTTGAACCCGAGGTCATATAATCTTTTTGCAATAGGCACTATCTTCTCGATATCCTGCCTTTTAACACTTATAAAGATCGTCCCGGATGTTGGAAGCTTGTTTCCAGCCGCAAGTTCTGCCTTGTAATATGCCTTTCCAAAATCGAGGTCCACCCCCATCACCTCTCCTGTGGACTTCATCTCCGGCCCGAGTATGGGATCAACCCCAGGCAGTTTTAGAAAGGGAAACACTGCCTCTTTTATTGCCACGTGTCGAATCTTCCTCTCACCGATATATCCAAGCTCTTTTAATGTCCTGCCGAGTATTACCCTTGCTGCGATCTTGGCCAGCGGTACCCCGATTGCCTTGCTCACATACGGCACAGTCCTGCTGGCCCTGGGGTTTGCTTCTATAATATATACCGTACTCCCTTTAACCGCATACTGTATGTTTAAAAGCCCGATTACCTTCAGTTCTCTTGCAAGTTTTACTGTATAATCTCTTATCTTTCCTATTACATCTTTTCCAAGTGTCTGCGGCGGGAGCACACATGCGGAGTCCCCGGAATGTATCCCTGCCTCTTCAATATGCTCCATAATCCCGCCGATGAATACATCCTCACCGTCAGAAACTGCATCAACGTCTACTTCAACGGCATCTTGCAGGAATTTGTCCACAAGTACAGGGTGCTCTTCTGAGACATCTATCGCCTCTTTCATGTATTCCTCAAGATGTGCGTCGTCATGGACTATCTCCATCGCCCTGCCGCCGAGGACATATGATGGACGTACCAGGACAGGGTAGCCTATCCTTTTTGCAATCTCCTTTGCCTCTTCAACCGAGAACCCAGTGCCATAGTCAGCCTGCGGGATATTCAGCTTGTTTAACACCTGTGTGAATCGTTTCCTGTCTTCCACACGGTCGATGTTCTCTGGTGAAGTGCCGAGTATCCTCACACCTTCATTTGAGAGCGGGACTGCAAGATTGAGTGACGTCTGACCGCCGAACTGTACTATTACCCCGTAAGGCTTTTCCTTTTCGATGATATTCAGCACGTCTTCGAGAGTCAGGGGCTCGAAATACAGCCTGTCGGAAGTATCGTAATCAGTTGAAACGGTCTCAGGGTTATTGTTGACGATTACTGCCTCTATCCCCTCGTCCCTTAAAGCCATGACACCATGGACACAGCAGTAATCAAATTCTATTCCCTGGGCTATCCTTATAGGCCCGCCGCCGAGTATCATGACCTTCTTTTTTAGAGATGGCACGACCTCGTCAGTCGACTCGTAGGATGAGTAGTAATACGGGGTCTTTGCCTCGAATTCCGCGGCACAGGTATCGACCATCTTGTAGGACGGCAGGGCTACCTTTTTGCGCATCTCCCTGATATCTTTTTCGCCCGTGCCAAGGATGCAGGCAAGCTGCCTGTCGGAGAATCCCATCCTCTTTGCCTTTTTTATCAGCGCCCTAAAAATCGGGTCGGTGCTGCTGCTGTTGCTGGAATTATCCTTATGTCTTATAAGGGATCTTTCCATATCGGTGATATTCTTTATTTTGTGCAGGAAGAAGGGGGATATCCCGGTTATCTTGTTGATCTCGTCTACGGTCATGCCGGCTTTAAGGGCGTCGGATATATAAAATATCCTCTGGTCTGTCGGTATTTCCAGGTTCTTTTTTATGACTTTTATGTCTGTCTCTTCTTTTCTCCCGTCCCCGCAAAGCCCGAAGCGCTTGATGTCTAAAGACCTTATCGCCTTTTGTAAGGACTCTTCAAATGTCCTGCCGATTGCCATGACTTCGCCTGTGGATTTCATCTGGGTGCCGATGGGCTTTTCTGCGCTCCTGAATTTGTCAAACGGCCATCTCGGGATCTTTGTGATGATGTAGTCCAGTGCGGGCTCGAAGCTTGCAGGTGTCTCTTTTGTGACGTCGTTTGGTATCTCGTCAAGTGTCAGTCCGACAGCGATTTTGGCAGATGTCTTGGCAATGGGATATCCTGTCGCTTTCGAGGCGAGTGCCGAGCTTCTCGATACCCTGGGGTTCACCTCGATTATGTAGTATTCAAATGAGCCGGGGTTTACGGCGAACTGGATGTTGCAGCCGCCTTCTATTTTGAGCGCCCTTATTATTTTCAGGGCTGCGGTTCTCAGTTTCTGGTGGTCGTCGTCGCTTAAGGTCTGGGCAGGTGCAACGACAATGCTTTCACCGGTATGGATTCCCATTGGATCGAGGTTTTCCATGTTGCAGATGGTGATGCAGTTGTCTTTTGAGTCTCTCATGACTTCGTATTCGTATTCATACCAGCCGAGAAGCGATTTCTCGATTAGCACCTGGTTGACCATGCTCGCTTCGATGCCCCTTTTTGCAATGGTCTTTAGTTCGTTTTCTGTTTTTGCCACCCCGCCGCCTGTCCCGCCAAGTGTGTATGCGGGCCTTATTATCACTGGATACCCTATCTTTTCCGCTGCCTTGACCGCTTCTTTGACGGTGTTTACGGCATAGCTTTCAGGGATTGGTTCGTCTATCTCTTTCATTAGATTTGCAAATGAGTCCCTGTCTTCAGCGGTCTTTATTGTTTCGATGGATGTGCCGAGCACCTCGACGTTCTCGTCTTTTAGTACCCCGAGGTCGGATATCTGGCTTACGAGGTTTAGCCCGGTCTGCCCGCCCATGGACGGCAGGATACCGTCTGGCTTTTCTTTTCTGATTATCTTTTCGATGATTTCAGGGATGAGGGGTTCGATGTATATTATGTCTGCCATGTCCCTGTCTGTCTGGATGGTTGCGGGGTTCGAGTTGACGAGTACGACCTCATAGCCCTCTTCTTTTAGCGATTTGCATGCCTGGGAGCCCGAGTAGTCGAATTCTGCCGCCTGGCCGATTACTATCGGGCCTGAGCCTATGACCATGATTTTTTTGATGTCTTTTCGTTTTGGCATTATTTACCACCTATTGTTTTCAAAAACTCATCAACCAGATATTCATTATCATGCGGGCCGGGGTACGCTTTACGGTGATACTCCACAGACGAGAATGGGAGTTTTTCGTGTTTCATACCCTCCACAGTGTTATCGCTGAGATTGACATGGGATACCCGAGACCCTGTCTCCTTTACCACAGCTCCGTCTTCCAAAACCAATGTCGCATGCATGAGTATACCTGAAACCTAATACATGATTCACTTACTTAAAGATTTATGTCAAAAGGAACGTGTTACTTCCCCCTCTTTGGGAAGTACACAAACGAATTGGTTATATCTCTTTCGATTTAGAGAAAATATAATCGATGTCAGCCTGTACCTTCCCGCACCAGGATACTGCTTCTTCTACGGTTTCCATACTTTGAGAAAATCCACGCGCTCGAAATCACTGTCGTTGGTGGCGATATTTTTTATGTTGTTTTTCTCCATTATCATAGCTATCATTGCATCAGTA
>WAQR01000020.1 GCA_015520145.1 Candidatus Hydrothermarchaeota archaeon | reverse complement strand
GGTGTGGGGTTGGACGGGGGCTATTAAAGCCCCAGTGCAGACCTCTTTTTTATTATGTGCGCCTCTATGCCGTTGACCGCGTCAACCGGATCTGCCTCGACAGCGAGTTTCCCGCCAGTAAGCTCCTCAACGTCAGACGTGACAAGCTTTATTAGCTCAGGAGCGCCTGATACCGGCGGCAGTGGCGCGACATGTGTATAGACGCCAAATGCAACTGCAAAAAGTGCGTCAATTGTCGCCTTCTGTTCCATGTACTCCGGTGCTGTTGCAGCAATCGGGAGATCTGGCACGTCAACACCAAGGTGGTTTGCCACGGCTGTAACGAGCTGTGCAAGCCTGCCTGTATCAGTACATGTACCAAAGCTTAAGACAGGCGGGATATTTAATGCTTTACAGACCTTCTGGAGACCAGGTCCCGCAAGTTCTACTGCATCCATGCTCTCAAGCCCGCCTACCTGAAGTGCAGCATTGCCGCATCCCATACCGAGTACCAGGATGTCTCGCTTGATAAGTTCCTTTGCAACAGCTAGGGTATTGGAATCGTGCGGCCCTGTTTTGAGGGTCGTGCAGCTTACAAGTGCGACGATGCCCTTTATTGAACTGTCCTTTATCGCATCTACGAGCGGGTCAAGCGAACCTCCAAGGGCATCCAGTATAGATTCGATAGAGAACCCGACAACGGCATCCTGCTGTCTTTGTGGCACATAGGTAGACTTTCCGTCTCTATTTTTGAAGTTGTTGATTGCAAGCTCTACAAGTTCTTTTGCCTGCTGTTCCACTTCTTCCGGGCTGTAATCGAGATTGCGTTTGACACCCCTGATACGTACCAGCTTTGAGACAGGTACCAGTGTGGTGTTGTATTTCTCTTCGTAAACTGCAAGTGTTGGAAGCGAACAGTTCATATCCATTGCAAAGACATCAATGGCACCTGTTGCCAGTGCGAATTCCTGGGTAATCCAGTTGCCGGTAAGCCCTGCGAAGACCCCATTAGCCGCATATCTTTGCTGGAGCTCCTGTCCTGTCTCTATTGATCCTATGATTTTAATACCCTTTGCGCCGGCTGCCTTTGCCATGTCCTGTACCTCTTCTTTTTCAGCAAGTTTGATAAGTGCTGCACCCACGAACGGTTCGTGGCCGTTGACCGCGATATTGACATACCCTGGATCTATGATCCCTAAATCTACCTTGCTGGCATGGGGTTTTGGTGTTCCAAAAAGGATGTCCTGGCTCGCTTCAAGCGGGATCTGTGCAGAGTAGGCAGTGGCGATGCCAAGTCTCATTGCCTTTAGTGCAAGTGATACGTAGTCTGTATCGACATTGGTCATTGCAGAGGTCGAGCAGTCCATTACCTCAGAAAGTGCACCGCCTGGAAATATCCCAAGCTTTTTCCATACCTCTTTCCTTTTCTCAGGCGCGAAAATTTCAACCATCTTTGATGGTGTCGAAGAATCGCATTTTAATTCTCCTATCATGAAATCTGCTACGTCTCTGGCAATGTCTTCAATCCCGCGGCTGTCGGTGTCAATCCCGATGGCTGTGGCAAAATTTATGAGCTTTTCTTTATCTGTGATCTCAAATGGCGTTTTTCCTTCTGCTGTGGCCTTCAGCGTCTTGAACGCCTCGTTTGCATGATAGCTGTAGGCAGACGTGCCCATGATATTCCTGTGCAGCATGTTTCGCATGGCCATCCCATCGGCTTCGATACCACATGCGCCAAGTGACGTTTTCTCTGTTATCCTGCAGGGTCCCATGCTGCACAGGCTGCAGCTCAGACCCTGGACGCAGAACGTGCATTTTGATTTCTGAGTCTCATACCTGTCTATGACATTTGTGACTCCCTGTTCGTGGACTATCCCGTACATCTCGTTTATTGTTTCATGTGCGCTTGCTTTTTTTGTTTCTTTTGTATCCATTATTGTTTCCATAATACCACCTCTTCCTATTTTAATCGGCATTTGTTTCATATAAATTTTCCCGAACATGTTCGTGTGGAGTTCTATCGAATCTTTCCATATCAGATATGCACTGGGATGACCATAGGAAATTCCGAATATCGATTAGATCGATGTTTGGTCAGTTCTTCGACTTTTCATGTTCTTCGACTTTTTATTAGAGTAATTTATATATATCCCATCATGTAATCAGTTGATGATATGAACCAGAATCTCAACAGTAACGCAGCAAAGATTGCACAAAAGATGATAGATGACTCTGAGAACCTTAATATAAGACATTTTGAAACAGAAAGCGGCACGACTATTATAGACTGCGGGGTTAAGGCAGAGGGGAGCTATAGGGCAGGAATACTTTTTGCACGGGCATGTATGGGCGACCTTGCAGAGATATCGATAGGGACTATGGATGTTGATGGACTCTCGCTAAAAAAAGTAGAGGTCAAAACAGACCATCCTGCTGTATCATGCCTCTCGTCGCAAAAGGCCGGCTGGAGCATCAAGGGTGAGAAGTTTTTTGCCCTGGGTTCAGGGCCAGCGCGGATACTTGCAGGAAAGCCGAAAGAAACGATTGAGAAGGTAGGATATAGAGAGAAGGCAGATACCACCGTTCTGGCACTCGAAGCCGGGAGATATCCACCTGAAGAGGTATGCAACAGTATTGCTGGAGCGTGTAACGTGGACCCTCAAAATCTCTACATCCTAATTGCCAGGACAGCGTCTCCTGCAAGTACTGTCCAGATCTCAGCAAGGATGGTGGAGACGTGTCTATATAAAATGGACCATCTCGGATATGACGTAAATGCTGTCAAAAAAGCAGAAGGCCAGGCCCCAATAGCACCGATAGTCGGTGACGACAACCTGATGATGGGCATCACCAACGATATGATCATATATGGGTCTACTGTGTCGATATACTCAGATATGGAAATCGATGTGGGAAATATACCATCTGATACTTCAGATGCCTACGGCAAGCCGTTCGCCCAGATATTCAAAGAGGCAGGATATGATTTCTATAAGATAAATCCTGCAATCTTCGCCCCGGGAGAGGTCAGGTTCAACAACACAAAGACGAACCAGGTGAAAACTGCCGGGCGGGTGAATCCCGAGTTGATCAGGAAATCTATTGTCTTGTATACAAAAAATGCAGAACATATCTAAATGGTTAAAGGAGAGAGAGTGAAAATGAGGTGGCCGGCCCTGATAATCGGGCTTGCCTTGCTGCTGATACTCGGCTCAGGTTGCACAGGCAAAAAAACACCTACACCGTAGCAGCAAAAAGACTCGGACGGCAACGGCTGGACAGACGTCTTTGATAGTCCAAACTCCTTCGTCACACAATTTCATATCCTCACAGCATCTATCTCCAACCCTTCAAATTCAGCGTCGTCACCTATCAGTAATCTGGCCTTTAATTCCTTCGCCGTGGCAATGGCAACGGCGTCTGGAAGGGAGATTCCGTTCCCTGCTTTTATCCTGGCTGCTTCCTTCCATAAGGTATCGCCCTTTATGTCCACCTGCTTTATCCCAAAGTGCTTCAAGCTGGCCAATTTCTCATCTGCCATCTTGGCACTTTTTCTGTAGAGAATATAATAAAACTCCGCGAGGTTCAGAACGTTCATAAATCCCTCTGCCTCGCCGCTACTGACTTTTACAAGGTAATCCCTCACCACGCCGGCATTTTTTTCTCCAAGGTAGAACTTCAATATTACCTCAGTGTCAAATACGAGTTTCAAAAGAGTCCCTCTATCCTTTTATCCCTTTTGGTGTCTTCAGCCCTGCTTTCCTTCAATAATTCCTTTGCACTCTTCTTGAAAAGTCCTTTAAGAGAACCCATTTCCTCTTCTGGTTCTGGAACAGGTTTTATCAGCAGGCCGTCTTTCGTATCTATCACCAGGGCTTTCCTCTTCAATCCATGTCTCTCCCTCATCTTCAGGGGCAAAGTAGCCTGGCCCTTTTTAGTAATACTTACAATTTTTTCCCTTACTTTTGTCATAGGTATTACTATAATGTTAACGATGTTTAAATATCTTGGTAATACTCGATATTTTCTATTTTCGAGAGCTGAAGATTTTATAAGGGACTTTTAAAATAGGTAGTTTTATATCAGGGAAAGGAAGAAATCATCCTACGCCCGGTTAGTAGCAGAACTGCGAGAACAGAGGATTTGAGTGAGGCTGACTTTCCAGAATTGAGATGAGAGGTGTTGAGAATAATGAAAAAGATATACCTGGTCGGAGCGGGTCCAGGGGACCCCGGACTTATAACTGTAAAAGGGCTTGAACTGATAAAAAAGGCAGACATCATAATACACGACAGGCTTGGAGCTTCAAAAGAGCTATTAAAAAATGCAAAAGAGGGAGCAGAACTAATATACGTCGGGAAACGGCCTGGCGCGCATACCTTCAAACAGGAAGAGATAAACAACATTCTCGTAGAGAAGGCGGTTGATGATAAGATTGTTGTAAGGCTTAAAGGAGGGGATCCATTCGTATTTGGCAGAGGAGGTGAGGAGGTGAGGGCGATTGTAAGAAATGGCATCGATTACGAGATCGTCCCTGGAGTAACTTCTGCCATATCTGTACCAGAACTTGCAGGCATACCCATAACTGACAGGCGGTATGCCTCGAGCTTTACCGTGGCAACCGGCCAGGAGGACCCGACAAAAGAGGAAGAACGTCTCGATTACGGTAAGTTGAATGCGGATACGATTGTCATACTGATGGGAATAAAAAATCTTCCAAAAATAGTAGGCCAGATGTTGAAGAGCAGGCCGCCTGAGACTCCGCTTGCACTAATCGAGAACGGGTCTACAAAAGATGAGAGAGTGGTAGTAACAACCCTTGGCGAGGCGGTGGTCAGAGCAGAAGAAGAAGGAGTCAGACCCCCTGCAATAATTGTCATAGGGGAGGTCGTAAGGCTCAGGAGTGAGTTCGGGCGTTAGATGTTAGATGAGCGCGGTTTCTAGCCCGTTTCTAACCCGATACACGTCCACAAAGATGACACCAAGACTTAAACCCTACGACGAGATCGTTAGGAAGGAGTTCTAAAGAGATACATTGTAGTTGAAATGTTACAGTTAATTGTGCGAGCTCATTTTTTATTTTACTATTCCTAGAACCTGGCATGGAACTCGGGCTTGATGCCCTCGAAAAAGGCAAAAATATATTAATGGTGTGGGGCTAACAAAAAGTGTAATGTTTGCAACACTAAAAGACTTTGACCTAAAAAATAAAAGGGTCCTTTTAAGGGTAGACATAAATCTGCCCATAGAACCCAGGACGATGAAGATCCTGGACGATACCAGGATAATGCGCATCATCCCAACACTAAAAAGCCTTGATAATGCCAGGACAGTCCTCCTCGCTCACCAGAGCAGACCGGGTAAAAAAGACTTCACAACATTAAAGAAACATGCTAAAAGGATAGAACAGATTATAGGAAGAGATGTCCAGTATATCAGCGATGTCTTCGGTGCTACCGCAGAAAAGGATATCAAAAAACTAAAAAACGGAGATATCCTGGTACTCGAAAATGTCAGATTCTGCTCGGAAGAGGTCAGCGAAACGGTAAAAAGCATGCCTCCAGAAGAACAGGCAAATACCCATCTGGTAAGGCGGTTATCTTCATACTGCGATTTTTATGTAAACGATGCCTTTGCAGTATGCCACAGGAACCAGCCGTCAGTGGTTGCGTTCCCTGAAGTGCTGCCCTGTTGTGCAGGGAAGCTTTTGGAAAGAGAGGTCAAGATGCTTTCAAAGGTTCTTAAAAGTAACGGGACATCGAAGGCATTTATCCTGGGCGGTGCGAAGGCAGGGTCTTCACTTGATGTGATAAAGAATGTCCTTGAGAAGGATACTGCAACGGTTGTTCTAACGTCCGGACTTATCGGCAACATATTTTTAATTGCAAAAGGGTTCCATATCGGGGACGAGAATCGGAAGATACTCTCTGAGAGGAGATATGACTCCCTCATCCAGGAGGCAAAAAATGTCCTGGATAGATACGGTGATAAAATAAAGGTACCGCTGGACCTCGCATATCAAAAAAATGGGTCAAGGATTGAATGTCCTGTTGAAAAATTCCCTGACAATAAAATCCTCGATATCGGTATTGATACCATCGCCAGTTATGTAAGTATTATTAACGACTCGAAGATAGTGGTTGCTAACGGGCCGTGCGGGGTCTTTGAAAAAGAAGGTTTTGAACTTGGTTCTTACGAGATACTAAAGGCCATGGCCAGATCAAAGGCATTTACTGTTATCGGCGGTGGCCACCTGTCAGTGATAGCACAAAAGATAAATCTGACAAACGATATTTCATATATAAGCACTGGCGGTAAGGCTACCATGTCCTTTTTGGCTGGTGAGAAACTGCCTGGCATTGAGGCGCTGATAAACAATAGAGGGAAAAAATATGACTAGGTATATCGTAGTGGCTTCAGGGAAAGGTGGTGTCGGTAAGACCACCATCGCGGCAAATCTGGCTGTTGCACTTGCCATGTTTGGGAAGAGAACGGCAGTAATCGATACAGATATCGTCATGGCAAACCTCGAGATAATACTGGGACTCAGGAACCCGCCTGTTGCGTTAATCGATGTCCTAAGCGGGAGGCTCAATATCAAGGACATCATGTATGAAGGTCCTGAAGGTGTGAAGATTATTCCCGCGGGGATTACACTTGACGGATTTAGCGAGCAGAATATGGAAATGCTGAAAGCATCTATCAAAGAGATCCCCAAAAATATCGAGATCCTCGTAATAGATGCACCTGCAGGTAGAGACGCTTCGATGGTAATGGACGAGGGTCAGGAGGTCTTAATAGTCACCATTCCCCAGGTATCATCGATTTCTGATGCCCTTAAGATGAAGATTTTAGCTGAAAAGATGGGCGGTAAGACTATCGGTGTTGTATTAAATATGGTCGAAAACAGGGCAAGAGAGGTAACTATAGAGGAAGTAGAAAATACAATTGACTCGAATGTGATTTCCATAATACCAAGTGACGATAAGGTCAAGGAGGCTCTGGCTTATGAAATGCCTTTTGTGGTGAGGTATCCTGAGTCCAGACCGTCAAGAGAGATATTGAGACTTGCAGCAGGACTGATAGGGAAGGATTACCATCCACCTGAGTCCATTTTCTCAAGAATAACAGATTTTATTGTAGGTTTGAGAAACGGCAAAGTATAAACCTGTATCTTTGAATGAAATTTTGACTGTGTTAGGGATTAAAATAAAGATTAGAAAAATTATTTATAATAGGCCATCCCAGTTATCACGGGATTCTAAATGAAGGCAGTACTTTCATATTCAGGAGGTCTTGACACCTCTGTGTGCGTGAAGCTATTAAAAGAAAAATACAACTGTGAGGTTATAACTGTCACCGTTGACGTGGGGCTATGGGACGACCTGAAAGAAGTGGAAGAGAAGGCAAGACGTCTTGGCGTCCTGGACCACTACACAATTGATGCAAGAGAGGAGTTTGTAAAGGACTATATCTTCAGGGCGATAAAAGCAAATGCGAGTTACGAAGGATATCCGCTAAGTACCGCACTTGCAAGACCTATCATTGCCATGAAGGTTGTAGAAATCGCAAAAAAAGAAGGTGCAGATGCCATCTCCCATGGTGCTACCGGCAAGGGCAACGACCAGTTCAGGTTCGAAGCTGTGTTCAGGTCAAGGGCGCCCGGGATGAAGATAATCGCACCGATAAGAGAGCTAAACCTTACAAGAAAAGAGAGCATCGAATACGCCAGGGAAAACCGCATCCCCATCCCTGTGGACATCGACAAGCCTTACAGTATTGATGAGAACCTGTGGGGCAGGAGTATCGAGGGCGGGGAGCTTGAGGACCCCAATTTTACTCCACCTGAAGATATCTTCTTGTGGACGAAAATAAAAAAAACAGAGCCTCAAGTAATCACTCTCGAGTTTGAGAATGGTGTACCTGTCGCCATCGATGGAGATAGGGCTGAGCCAGTTGATATTGTCATGAAAATGAACGAGATTGCAGGGAGTCATGGGGTGGGAAGGATTGATATGATAGAAGACAGGATACTCGGAATAAAGGCGAGGGAGAACTACGAATGTCCTGCTGCTGTGGCAATCTTAACGGCGCACAAACACCTAGAACACCTTGTCCTTACACGAAATGAACTGAGGTTCAAGGAGGTTGTTGATTCGAGATGGTCTGAACTCATATACCAGGGCCTGTGGACAGAGCCTTTAAGAAAAGACCTTGACGCATTTATTGACCTGACCCAGAAAAGAGTAACAGGGCATGTGAGACTGAGGTTTCATAATCAGGCCTGTAGCGTCATCGGCAGGGGTTCAAGATATGCATTGTATTCAAAAGATGCTGCATCATTCGATGATAAGACAATCGACCAGAGGGAAGCTGAAGGTATGCTGAGATACCATTCCGCCCAGATAGAAATGTACGAAAAGACAACCAACCGTGATATCTGTCAGTGATCATCTGTGGTTATTGCCTTAATCACTGCTTTTTGTTGCCTTTTTGCCTTTATAAGGACTGCCTATAAGGCCGGTTCGGAGATACTGTGAGTAGACCGAAAGTTTTTTATATTAGGTCAGCCTAATTAGGCATGCCTAACTAAAATTAGAGAGGTGGTATCATGTTAGAAACATTTACAATAACCTTGAGAGAAGGAATAGAAGCAGCACTTGTCATAGGGATCATCCTGGCCTACCTTGGCAGAACCAACAGAACAGAACTGAACAAATATGTATACGCAGGGATAGCTGCTGCAATTGCATTCAGCATCCTGATGGCCTTTGCCATCCAGGTGCTTCTAGTTGAGTGGAACGAGTTTATGGAAGGTTTGATGTTCTTTATTGCAGCATTTTTTATCGGCACAATGCTGATATGGATGCATCGTACTGCCGGAAACATAAAACAGGACATCGAAAGCGGGATTAGAAGTGCAGTTAACAGGCGGCAGGCATTCGGGGTACTGGCCATTACCTTTTTTATGATCTTCAGGGAAGGGGCAGAGATTGTCCTCTTCCTGTCTGCGACCGTATCAGAGGCAAGCACAGCCGTTGCTCTGGAAGGTGTCAGCGGTCTTGGTATGGCCCTACTATTCGGTTATCTCTTCATAAAAGGGAGCCTCAGGATAGATCTGTCAAGATTCTTTAAAATAACAGGTATAATGCTGTCAATAATCGTCTTCCAGCTGGTTGTCGGCGGCATCCACGAATGGTCAGAAGTGGGCATAATAAACCTTGGTCCAACTGAGATGCGCCTGATAGGTCCTCTGGTAAAGGACAGTGCCTCGATAGTATATACCGGTATAATGCTGGGTTTTCTGGTGCTGCTGTTCACAATGGTACCGTGGCAGAAGGTTCGTGTCGATGACCTCGAGGGGATTGAAAAGAGGAAGGCACTGGGTGCTGCCAGAAGAGAGAAGACGAGGAAGACCATCACCGGACTCACCGCTCTGGTATTAATCGCCCTTTTCACAGGTGCCCAGATATCTGCCCTGCCGACAGGCGTTGATCCAGTACCTGAGAAAGTCGGCAGTGTAAATGGAGAGATAAGGATCCCTGTCTCAACTGTGAGCGACGGCAATCTGCACAAATTTATATGTAACATGCAGCACCCGCCAGGCGAGACATGTCCCATGCATACAGCAGACGGTAAAACAGATGTCCGCATCCTTGCAATACAGAAAAACGACGGCAGCGTTGCAGTTGCCTACGATGCCTGTACCCTATGCGGTGCAACAGGATATGTGCAGGAAGGAACGCAATTGATATGCAAGCGATGCGGAGCGCCAATAAACAGGGATTCTGTAGGTATGGAAGGCGGCTGCAATCCAGTGGTGCTTCCTTATGAAATCGACGGCGACGAGATCTTGATAAAGATAGAGGATATCGGTGAAAAGGCAGGGATGTTCGAATAATGCTGCCGCGGCTGCTGTTCAAATCCATCAACAGACGCAGGTCAAGAATAACCATGGCAATCCTGGCGGTGGGGATGGGGGCATCTATTGCCACTGCCATGCTTACGGTTTCGTTTGACATAAATGAAAAGATGGGAAAAGAACTTCGAAGCTACGGCGCAAATATCCTCCTCATACCAAAAAATCTGCCGGCACAAGGTGGTCCAGGACAGCAGCCCTACCTGATGGAGGCAGAGCTTTACAAGATGAAGACGATATTCTGGAGGAATAATATTGTAGGCTATGCACCGTATCTGAGCAGGGTTGTGGAAATCAATGGTAAAAAGGTTATGTTGACAGGGACATATTTTGAAGAAGAGGTCGAGGGGACTGGCGAGGTCGGCGGGTTTAAGACCGGTGTGAAAATAATATCGCCCTGGTGGCAGGTCGAGGGCAGCTGGCCGGGTGAGGGTGAAGCACTTGTTGGAATCCGGGCTGCTGAAAATCTTGGAGTCGGCCTGGGTGAGGTTTTGAGTGTGGAATACGGGGAGAGAGAGTCAGGTTTTAGAGTCTCCGGGATACTCAGTACAGGCGGAAGTGAGGATAATGAGGTATTTATTCCACTTGGTGAAGCACAGGCACTTTTCGACATGCCTGGTGCGGTGGATAGAGTAGTTGTAAGTGCGCTTACAAAACCCGAGCCAGAAGAGGGAATAGACATAGAAAAACTGACAGAAGAAGAGTTTGAGGAATGGTACTGCACACCGTATATCTCTTCAATAATGTTCCAGTTAGAGGAGGTTATTCCAGATGCTACAGCCAGGCCGATCAGGCAGGTTGCAGAAAATGAAGGAAAATTATTGAAAAAGTTCGAGATGATGATGTTTTTGATTACCGGAATAGCCCTGGCGTCAGCGTCGCTTGGAGTTATGGCATCTATGATGACAGTGGTCTTTGAACGTAGGCATGAGATAGGGCTTATGAAAGCCATCGGTGCAGACGATACCCAGATATCCCAGGTGTTCTTTGCTGAGGCTGCGGTAATCGGAATAACAGGCGGGGGTGTGGGGATAATAATCGGTACAGGGCTTGCCAGGATGCTCGGTATTGGAGTATTTGGAGCAGTCATAAACACTTCGTCCATTGCTATCGCGGTTGCACTATCACTTTCAGTTCTGGTAGCCCTCCTGGGGAGCCTGATTCCAGTAAAAGAGGCTGTAAAAACAAAACCCGCGGTTATCCTTAAAGGAGGGTAAACCAGGTGATGGTAAACAGGTGTAAACAGGTGTATTGAGAGGTACAAGGACAGGGATGGATATGTTTGTCAGGCTGGTAATAAAATCCATGAAGGTGAGGCGGATAAAGATCGCTGTGGCTGTCATGGCGGTTGTTATGGCAGCAGCCATGGTTTCTTCGCTTTTAACACTTTCACTTGATATGAGGGACAGGATTGGAAAGGAACTTGGGGGATACGGTGCCAACCTGGTGCTGTTCCCGGAAGATGGAGAATATATTACTGAAGAACTGAAACTCGATCATCCTTCTATCGGCAGCTATGCTGGATACCTTTATGCAACGTCCAGGGTCAATGACCTGGATGTGGTGATAGCCGGCACTGACCTTGAGGCGGTAAAGGAGATAAGGCCGTGGTGGCAGGTCGAAGGCAGCTGGCCGGGTGAGGGAGACAATGCAGGGGCACTTGTCGGCATCAATCTCGCAGAAAGGCTCGGCCTGAAAGTCGGGGGCAGGTTTAAGATAAATGACAGCACTGTAACGGTAGCAGGGCTGCTGGACACTGGTGGTAGCGAGGACAACCACGTGTTCCTTGACCTCCACACCGTGCAGGAGATTGCAGGGTTAAACGGGATAAGTATGGTTGAAGTACGCACAGTTGGTGATGTGGACGAGGCAGTAGATTATCTTGAGAGT
>WAQR01000019.1 GCA_015520145.1 Candidatus Hydrothermarchaeota archaeon | reverse complement strand
GTCTTTAATCAGGTTATATCCTGTATTTAGGAAGTTCCAGATTTCGTCGTCTGAAAATTCTGTTGGAGTATTAAAAGGGGTTGTATTCGAGCCGCCAAGGCCAAAGAATCCGATATTGTCTTCAACCTTTGCAGATGAATGTACTGAGAGATTATTATCTTTAAGGTACTCCAAAACACCAGGCCGATCACAGTTTCCCTGTACTGCTATTATATGTTTGGCAGCTCCTTTGAGGAGTTCAATAATCTTTCTTGCATCATCCTGCCCGCCAAAATCCGTCAGGTCACCTGCAATAACCAGCAGGTTTGCGTTCTCTCTTTTTAGCCTATCAAAGTTCGACGTATCACCATGAAAATCTGCCGTACATATTATCTCCATGAGTTCTAATTGATAAAAAAGAATTATATAAGTTTAACGATTTGAGTCTAAGACTAATCGTGTTCTTCTTTCTTTGCCACTGCAATGATTTTGTCTCCTTCCTTTAGTACCAGTTTTGAATTGGGTTTCTGGATGACCTTATCCCCTCGAACGAGCGCCAGGACATCTATCCCCAGGTCCTCTATCTTCTTTCCAGCGTGCTCTGGTTTGAGTGCAAGTTTACAGGCGTCCTGCCTGCTTGTAAGCTCCAGTCTGTCGAAAAGTGATGTGATTGATGGGACGGTAAGAGACCTTGCAATAACCTTTCCAACTACCACTTCAGGAGTTATTACCTCATCTGCACCAATCTTTCTGAGTTTGTCCCTGTTGTCTTCATTGATTGCTGTCGATATCACTCTAAGCTTCGGGTTCAGTGCCTTGGCAGTTATTATAACAAAAACATTGTCCGCATCCTCAGCAAGTGTGGTTATCAGAGCCTTTGAATCATATATCATGGCCTTCTCCAGCACCTCTTCCCTCCTTGCATCGTCCTGGATGACGTAGTAGTCAAAGTTTTCCATTATATTTTTTACCTTTTCCTCATTTTTCTCGATTATTATAAAGTCTCTCTTCATCTCTCTCAATTCAGCGGCAATAATCTTTCCGACCCGACCATACCCGCACAGTATGACATGGTCATTTATAGTTCCAATCCTTTCCATGGCTAAGACCTCCTCTAATTTCTCCCCTACAAAGATCTCTACAATCGACCCCAGGAAGAGCAAAAATGTCCCAGTTCCAGCAATTATAAAAATAGATGCCACTATCTTGGTTAACGGACTTGTAGGATAGATGTCGCCATAACCTACCGTGGTCAGTGTCACTATAGTAAAATAGATGGAATCATACCAGCTTAGACCTTCCAGAGATCGGAATACTACAGTTGCTAGAAAGAATATCATGACCAGAGCTGCTAATATCTTTTTTGGACCTTTCAATTTAGTTTCTTTCTCCCTGGGTTTCATGGAATCATATCATTAAAACGTAATTAAAAATATTTTGTATCATTTTGTGTATCGTTTTGACTGGTAGACCGGGATCTGACCGGTACACCACCTGCCACCTGATGCCCATAGAATATAGAATAACTATTTTAATTGTCATGCACCATATTCGTTACCATGATATACAACGACCGTCAAAAACCGTTGAGGGATAAACAATTTCAACTCTTGGGATAGACCACGGAAGCAGGGCAATCAGATTTTGCATCCTCCCTGAAGATATCGTATTTGAGGTGCCGAGGAAGAAGAAGGGAGATAATCTAGGAGATAATTTAGACCTCCAGGTATTAAAAGAGATATCAGGCCACATCCCATTAGAGAAAATCGAACTTGTCGGGATGACCTATTCCATGGGAGATGCATTTTCGAAGATCACGGATATAAGAAAGGTCAAAGGCAGGGGGGTTAACAGCGAAAAGGCAGGAGAGAAAGCAGGGGTCGGTACGAGGGTATTTGATGAAATCAGAAGATCTGGTCTAAAAGCGGTATTGATACCAGGTCTTCATAGAGGGGTGAAGTCCCTTGATAGAAGATTCAGGGCATTGTACTCCCACTGCGCAAGCGGTGAAAATTTAAGTTTGAGCTACCACTCCTATCTCGAGGTCAATAAAAAGAAAGATGCAAAAAACATGATAATCTCAGATATAAGTTCGAATACTGTCACCATCGGGATAAGGGACGGGGCAATATTTGGAGCGATTGATGCATGTCTTGGAGCAATCGGCACATCGCACGGGCCGCTCGATTTGGAGTTCATAAGGCGTGTGGACAAAGGAGAGTTTAGTGCCACCAGGGCATATTATCTGGCGGGTGCAAAAAAGATATTCAATACCGCAGATCCAAACAAGATACTCGAACCAGAAAATGAAGTGGCACAACTGGCTCTGGATGCACTGATTTTGAGTGTAAAGATGGAGATATTCGGGTTTCTGGCAGTGGTAAAACCTGATGCATTCGTCATCACGGGCTCGGCAGGTGTTCACAAAAACGTATTTGAACCTCTAAAGGACTCAATTGAAGAGATTGCACCGGTATTTAAAATCGACAGATTTGCACCTGCAAGAGGGGGAGCTGAAATCGCGCGGGATATCCTTAATGGAAAGAAGGATTTTTTGGGGGTCAAAGTGGATTACTGAACCACCCAGAGCTGAGTCCCTCAATGACTCCCGTGTTTATACATCTCATAGACTTCCTTTACGTCTTCTAAGGTCACCACTTCTTTGCCCTTCTCCCTGGCATGCATCTCAATCTTTTGTCTTGCCCAGTCTTTAACAAATTTCGGAACACCTTCAAAATATTCTAGTGCCTCTTTTGTCCACTGCATATCTTTGATTTCTTCCATATTATCAAAAGTATACATTCTTTCCCACTTATCTATTTTACCCTATGGGGCAAATATGGAACTGAAAAGTATTAGTTAGCTAAACATCTGATTCAGGTCCCATATGGCAGGCCCTCTCCAGGGGATACAAAAAGATTACCGTTTTTGGATTGGAAGGATGGGAAAAAAGAGCTTGGAACAGTCCGCTATAACGCTCAAAATGTTTGAATTGACTATATTTAACTCCTGTTGCCGTATATAGAAATGGCATGTAAGGCAATCATGGGTTAGAACACATACAATAACCAACCAAAAAGGTTAAAATTCCCATACGTTACAATTTAATAGAATAAAATAGAAAGGTAGCCATGATAGAGGGAGATAGCTATGAGAGAAGGTTTGATTTCAGCAGGCTTTATCCTTGTATTTATCGGCATGATTTTAATAATTGCCGGAACGATGTCAGGGATGTTCAGGTCAAAAGATACCGAGGTACGGGGTGGAGGAGTTGTCCTCATAGGCCCGATACCGATAATATTCGGGACAGATAGCGAGTCTGTCAAAACAATAATTATACTTGCAATAGTCCTTATAATCGCTGCATATCTGTTCTTCTCAAGGCTGGCGAGATGAGAGGTTTGCATAACTTTTATAAATAATCCATGTGGCAATACTGCTTTATGACATTTATGACATACATGAATAAGATGAAACACATATCAATTTTACTGTTGATTTTGATAGTATTCTTCAGCGGATGCATGAATACCAATACCAAAGATATTGAACCGGGTCTGGAAGATACCAGTCAGGAAGACGTTGAAAATGTTCTGGAGAATATCAGCAGCCGATACCCGGATTACAATATCATCATAATATCGATTGATACCCTTAGAGCTGACCATCTCGGGACATATGGATATGACAGGAACACGAGCCCGACGATTGATTCAATTGCAAAGGAGGGTATTGTATTTGAAAATACCTTTGCAGTAGTAGGTGAAACCTGGCCCTCGCTAACATCGACGCTGACTTCTTTATATCCTGTATCAACGAATGTCAGAACAAATGGTCAAATACTAAACGATAGCTTCATAACACTCCCCGAGATATTAAAGGAACATAATTACAGTAGTATGGCTTTCCTTTCAAATTTTTGTAAGGCCGGCAACTATGGCTTTGATAATAAGTCTTGTGGCAGGGACGGTAAAATTACGAAAGACACACTGAAGTGGTTAGATAAGAACTATGACAACAAATTCTTTTTATGGGTTCACTATCTCAAACCACATCAGCCATATAACCCCCCTGAAAAATATGCTTCACTTTTTGTTGATAGCAACTATACAGGAAATTATACCGCAGATGAACCTACCTTCGGGTTTATTACAAAAAACAGAATTAATTTGACAGATTCTGATTTGAATTATATAATATCCCTGTATGACGGTGATATCAGATATGCGGACGACCAGGTCAAAGAGGTCTACCAAAAACTGGAAACCCTGGGATTGTTGGACAATTCGATAATAATAATCACATCAGACCACGGAGAAGACCTCTACCAGCATAATTATTTCTTTTTACATTCATGTTCTATTTATGATTCTAGTCTACACATACCACTTATAATTAGGCTTCCTGATAAGTCTGTCATAAATAAAAGGGTTGAGAACGTGGTATCGAATGTGGATATAGCACCAACTCTCCTTGAACTGGCAAATATATCCCCACCCCCTTTTTTTGAAGGTACATCCCTAGTACCGCTGATCTTTTCCTCTGATAATTCCTGGGAAGATATAGCACTAAGCGAAAGGGGAAGAAACATCCAAGTTAGCATCCAATCCATTAGAACGCCTAAATGGAGGTACGTCTACAATCCAAAAAATCTCCACCCCATCTGTATGAGAAATAATACAGGGGGTGTAACTGGAAAACATTATTACCCCATTGAGGAAGAGGAATTATATAACATAGCCCAAGATCCGGATGAAACAACGAATGTTGTAAGTCAGTACCCCGAGGTGGCGTCGTCACTTAGAGAAGAGCTGCTGAGAAGGTATAAACCGAATAAATTATTGAATGAGACTGGCGCGCCGATAGAAGCTGACGAAGAAACAAAAGAGGAACTCAGAGCACTTGGGTATGTGGTCTAAATCACCTCGTCTGAATCTATTAGCAGGTATAATCATAGTTGGGTCGTTTTTAAGGTCCTATCACATAGACAGGCGTGGAAGGTCTCTGGGGTGATGGAGTGATATCTCTTTTTTCCTCCTCGTCTACAAATTTAGATGGTGTCTGGAATGGAGGTGTCAAGGGTATCCATCCAGCATTGTATTACATCGTGCTGTATTTCTACTTCTTTTTGTATCTATCTCTTAATGGCGGCAGGTATTGACAGCTTCAAAAATAATCCTCAGAAAATTTTTGCATTAATTTTTATAGTTTAGAGATCTGGATTGTCTACAGGGAGAGGGCATCTAAAATCAATCTACCCCTCTCCATCACCAGTCTTTCATCTAAAAAGATTGTCGGTCTTTTTATTATGCCGTCCAGGTGTACCTCTGCCCGGGTCTTTCCTCCGAATGTACTGTTGTCGCCAAATGCCACATGTACTGTGCCGGATACCTTTTCGTCCTCCAGGACGTTTCCGATGATTCTGGCATTTGGATTTGTACCGATTCCGATTTCTGCGACAACGTCTGCATTTTCATATTTCCTTAGGAACTCCTTTAATTTTCCGCTGTCGTTTTCAACCTTTTTGACCCTGCCGTTTTCAATAAAGACCTTTATCGGGTTTTCCAGTATTCCAATCCCTCCAAAAGACCCGTCAAATACCAGGACGCCAGACGATTTCCCTTCTACCGGTGCGATAAACCCCTCTCCTCCTGGGAGGTTCCCTGCATCGCCTCTTTTTGTAAGAATGCCTGTGTCTGCCATACCCTTTCTTTTGCCAATATCACTTTTGAAATTGCAACCAGCCCCGGTCGTGATTGTTATGGTTTTTGCTTCTGTAAGCATCTTCGCGACCTGGTTCGAAACCCTTTTTACCTCCAGGTAGTCCGCGGTCATGCCCCCAGTTTTCAGCATCTCCATGGTAATCCCGGGCATGGAGGCGATTCTGGCACCCCTCTTTGCCGCATGTCTTCTCGCATCCGTGTGTGTCAGAGACATCGTTGTTGGCATTATGACCACGTCCACATTTTTCATCGCTTCAGATACTGCTTCAGGCGGCTCCTGTGCATGGTGCGTTCTTGGCGCCATCTTCATCAGGATGATCTCGTCACTGAGCTTTACCGCGGCCTTTTCCAGTTCCCATGCTATCTCAAGCTTGTTGTCGTCTGTGACTATCAGCACGGTATCGGTCTT
>WAQR01000018.1 GCA_015520145.1 Candidatus Hydrothermarchaeota archaeon | reverse complement strand
TAAAAAAGTTTCCATACCTCCGGGTGCGGGACGAAATTATGATATAGATATTAAAAAGCTTACACCACAAAAGAGATATGAGCTTATAGGTAAGCTCATCGAAGAAATAAAGCAGGGGGAAATATTCCTACCATTTACCTTTGTTCATTATCATTTAGCAGGCGAGACACAAAGCCGTAGCTCAAGTGCTGGTTCTTCCGCTTGGGGGTTGTTGGGCATAGGTATCTTATAGGTATCTTGCACCATAAGTAAGCGTCGAGATCATCCTTTGCGGGGGGTTCCCCTATCCAGCGCTCTATCCCTGAGCTAAGAAGTCGTTGACAAAGCGCCTGACATCATTCCGATCCCCTGGAAAAATTCTGGAGATGTAGCGTTCAACATCCCTCTCTAAAATTTCATCTTGCCTGTCTGTGTCCACCTTAGCTACCATTCTCATTCCTGCCCTAGACTGCCCTAGAAGTTTTTTCATACTCCACGGCACTCCACGGCTTTTGTAGTTGGCTAAGATACGCCGGGGATGGGATTCGAACCCATGCAGAGCAGGGCTCTACCGGCTCTCAAGGCCGGCGCCGTAGTCCGGGCTTGGCTACCCCGGCTTTTTTATTTTCATGTTCATTTCTTGATATGAAGACCCTGTATCCGCCCTTTTTAGCAAGGGTTTTAACATTACCAAACGTTTCTTGTAATCTTTTCTCGACAGTCCTATTCCCTTTCCTTACCACCACCTGGACTGTCCCGCTTTTTTTCAGACACCTCTTTGAGCCGTCTATTATCTTAAATACCAGGTCAAGACCGGCACTCATAGGCAGGTTGCACAGTATGACATCAAATTTCTCATGCTCGACTGCCTCATAGAGGTCCCCCTGCACTGATGTAGCATTTGTACCTACATCATTGAGTTTTATATTCTCTTCTGTAAGTCTGACCGCCCTCCTATTGATATCTGTGAGTACCACCCTGGTTCTTCTATTCCTTGCTGCGGCAATCCCGATTGCACCATAACCGCAGCCGATATCGAGGACATAATCACCGTCGTTTATGACCATATTTTCAATCAGCAGTCTCGTACCTTTGTCGATATCTTTTTTCGAGAACACACCACTTGATGTCAGAAACCTGAATCCCTCTCCTCTTAACCGGGTTTTTATGATGCCGAGTTTGAGGTCTGAATGGGGTCTTTCTGTATAATAGTGCTCATTCATGTCCTTCTTCATGTCCTTTCCCACCCGGCGAAAAGCCAGGATTGGCGTCATCTTCAGTTTTCTCTTCAGTTTTCACAGCCCTTGGCCTCCACATCTTCGGATATGTCCCTGGCTTCATAATCACTCTAACTGATCTGGCCGCTATCCCGGAATCGTGTATCAGGATAGTCCTGGCATCCATCAAAGCCCTTCCTACTGCGACCAGCTCGTTTTTTAACGTGAGAATCGCAATGGTATCGTTCTCTCTTATCTCAGGGTCGACCTTACAAATCCCTGGAACCGCAAGTTCTGCCCCATGGCAAATTGCATCCACTGCACTGTCCCTGACCACAACCCTCGGTAAATGAGGGATAATATTCTCGACAGGTATTATAATCTCCTTTAATATCTCCTTCCCCTCTTCCTTAAAGAAGCGGTAGGCATCAATAACATCGTGCAGTGTTACAAGGTTCTCCTCTGTGAATATGCCGCTCCTCGTCCTTCTAAGCTCGGCCATGTGGGCGCCGCATCCAATCACCTCACCCAGGTCGTGGCAGAGTTTTCTTATATATGTCCCTGCCTCACATTCTACTTTGAAAAGGACATCTCTCTCCTGAATTTCCAGGATGTGGAGACAGGATATCCTCTTTGTTCGAAGCTGTCTTTTGACAGCCGATTTTACAGGCGGCTTCTGGTAGATCTCGCCTTTAAACTCTTCAAAGACCCCTCTGATCTTTGCAGTGTTCGTTTTTTCATGAAGCCTCATCAGACATATATACTCCTTTACTGGAGGAGAGAATGCCTGGATAATCTTGGTGGACTCACCAAGCGAAACCGGGAGGACTCCTGTTACTCTCGGGTCAAGTGTACCGCCGTGTCCTGCCTTTTTTATGTTCAATATCTTTTTTATCCACGAGACAACTTCATGAGAAGTCGGACCTGAGGGTTTGTCCAGATTGATGACCCCGTACTCCAGAAGTTCTTCGACTGTCCGGTCCTCAGGGCGTTTGCCAAATCTCGGGTCTGTTCTGGATATGCGTTTCGTTATCAGGTTCGAGGGCATCTTAAGCCTCTAGCGAGATGTTTTCCTTTTCAATGGCCTTTTTTATTTCCTCGCTGCTTGCACCTTTTTTTATCTTGATCTTTTTATCAGTCGGCTCAAGGTGGCGCAGATTGCACCGTCTCCTCTTTACGTTTGGAGAGTCTATCACGACAAAATTTTTATCAATTATATCCACAATTACACATTTTCGACCCGCCTCTCTACCTGCAAATTTTACACATACAGTTCCTATCTCCATCTTCTTCACTCTCCTTTAGTCCTTCATTCCTTCATTCAGCTGCTTTTGGGTTCCCTCTGGATTTCATGTAGGATTCCTGAAGAGAAGAAATCATCTTCTCGATTATCTCAATGACACTTTCAGCGTTCCATAACTGTGTATTGAGTACGATGTCGTAGGGCGACATGTCAGATATTTCGATATTATATATCTCTTTATATCTTTTTGCCTCACTTTCCTCTCTATCCCTTGTCTCTTCTAAAGCTGTTTGAAATGATTTATTCTCTCGTTTCTCAACCCGTTTTGCCCTGACTTCCAGCGGTGCTGTCAGCCAGATCTTTACATCTGCATCAATAAGCCAGCCAGTCAGCCGTCCGTCAATAACAGCGTTTCCCTGCCGTGCAAGTTCTATCTGCCGTCTGTCAAGCTCTTTATCGATTTCATGATTATTTTCAGCATATTTCGAGAATTCCTGGAGTGTCATGCCCTTCTCTTTTGCCATCTCCCTGAAGACCTCTCCTGCAGAAATGTGCCTTAGACCGAATCTCTTTGCAAGGGCCTTTGCAACAGTTGTTTTACCGCTGCCGACAGCTCCACCAATAGTGATTATCATTTTTAATGGGTAACGTCATCTAACATGGATAATCTTATTTAGATTACCTTTTTAGATTACCTTTGCAGAAATATTGACTGACGGTCAACATGGACTCAGTTGTCCCCTGTCGCAGCCTTTAATGTAAATGTGAATGAGCTGCCCTTTTTTGGCTCACTTTTAACCCTGATATTGCTGCCATGGAGGCTGATGATCTCTTTTGCAACCACAAGCCCCATCCCTGTCCCTTCGTATGGTCTCGTTGTGGTGGCATCGATCTGATATAATTTATCGAAGATCTTATCAAGATATTTTCCGGCAATCCCGATACCTGTATCCAGGACGCTTACCTCTACAATCCCGCTATGATATCTTGCAAAAACAGATACCTTCCCGCCATCTCTGTTAAATTTTATCGCGTTGTTTATTATATTGGATATCGCGTGGGTCAGTGAGGAAGGGTCTGCCAGTACTTTCGGGATGGTTTTTGGAATAGAGACCTCCACATTTACATCTTTTTTTAAGGCAAAATATATATTCTCATCGACTGCGTTCCTGACGATTTCACCCAGGTCTAAAGGCAGGAACTCCAGTTTACGGAGGCTTTTGTTTTTATTAATATTTGCCACTTCGGTCAGATCTCTGATTACCCTGAACTGCCTGTCAATAGCACGTCTGCCGATGTTTAAAAGTTTTGCCCTCTCCTCAAGGTCATCTTCCTCATACACCAGATCAGTTACTCCTTTAAAAATTGTCAGTGGGGTGAGTAATTCGTGTGACACGTTGGAGATGATATCGGACTTCATCCTGTCAAGGGTTTTGAGCTTCTCATAAGCCCTTTTCAATTTTTCTTTTGATTTTTTTATCTTTGAGATGTCTGTGATTACGGAGATGACACCTGTAAAGGTTTTGCCTTCAAATAGCAGGGTGCTGTTTATAATTACAGGGATCTCTTTTCCCTTTTTTGACATTAGAACCGCTTCATAGGTCATTAATCCGTCATTATCCTGTTTCCTTTTTATCTTTTCTTGATGGGTGGGTGAGACGATCTTCATCCAGTGTTCGCCAAGAAGCTCTTCTTTTTTGTATCCAAGCATCTTTTCGGCCTTGGGGTTGATGTACGAGATACATCCGCTGTCGTCTTCGATTATCAGGCTTTCGTTCATTAACTGGACTATTGTATCACCTAGCTCGTTGGATGTCTTCTTTTCAGTAATCTCCTTTGTTATAACCACAAATTCTGTAGCCCTGCTGTCATCTCCGGTTTTTATGGGATGTGCACTGGTTTCGATAAACTTTTTTCTGTCATGCGTCTCATAGAGCAGGCTGGACTTGGTTGAAGGGGCACAGGTCTTTATTGTCTCATCTATTGGGCAGTAATCACCAAAAGATGAGCAGGGCTTTTTGAGGTTCTGAAACAGCGTGTAACACCTGTTGCCGATAATCTCATTTTTTGTAAGACCGAAATTGTCCATGACCTTCCTGTTGACCTTGAGTATCCTGTAGTCCCTGTCTAAAAGGAGAATCTCAAAGGGGACACTGTTTAATATCTTCTCGCTTAGGTTCAGTTCTATTTTTATCTCCTCCCTTTACATGACCCTCCAAGTGAGGCTAAAAGCCAAGGATACTTACGATTGCGGCTCATCTTGGCTTTTAGACGAACCCAATGGCTAAAAGCCAGGAATACTTCCGTGTATTCCGTGTACTCCCCCGGATCTTAGCCGACCCACTGCAACATTGTAATGGGTAACTAAATATTATTGTTGCATCTATCCTATATATTTTTTTTGAATTATGGTTCAACAATAAGGAGGCCATCCAATTAATACCTCCAAAACCCCATTTTAATTGGACAGTCCCTCTTTTGCAGACTATACAAAAGATTTTTAAATAAAAGGGTTAATTGGACGGTCCCCCCTGTTCAAAACATATTAATATCAGCTCGACAATCCTCTATCAGCAGTCAATAATGTAGTTAATGTAGTCATTCATAAGTCATATTACATAATTCCCTGACTGCACTCCCTGTACTCCCTGTATGTGAGGTGGACACGATTACCAATTTAAAAAGAAAAAAAGAAGGACTAAATGAGCAGCTCAAAAAGCTGGTTGAAGAGAAAAGATGGCAGGAGTTCGGCAAGAAGGCGTCCCGCATCCATCCGCACGACCTCCTGGAGTTCGTAGAAGGACTGGACAAGAGCCAGCAGCGGGAACTTCTCTCAAACCTGCCAGACGAAATCCTAAAAGAGCTTATTCCAGAATTATCTGACGAAGGTCAGCACGAATTTCTGACTCTCCTGACCCCAAGGGCTGCGTCACGACTTTTAAGAAAGTTCCCGCCAGACGAGATGGTAGATACCCTCTCCGCCCTCCCACGTGAAATACGAAACAGGATACTTAGATATTTCCCAAAAAAAGAGGTAGAAGAAATAAAGAGGCTTTTAAGACATCCATCAGATACGGCAGGCGGGCTTATGACCACAGAGGCGCTGACCCTGCCTGCTGAAACAACGGTAAGAGACGCTATGGAATATATCAGAAAAAAAGGCAGGGATTTTGAGACAATATATTATACTTACGTGGTAGGTGAAAACCAGGAGCTCGTGGGCGTGCTCTCCCTTCGGGACATCTTTCTCGCAGACCTTGACTCAAAACTAAAAGATATCATGAATCCTGATGTGATAAGTGTCCCTGCAGGGATGGACCAGGAAAAAGTTGCAAGGATTACAGCAGATTACGACCTCACGGTTATACCTGTTGTCGGAGAGAACAGAAGATTGATAGGCATAATCACTGTAGACGATATAATCGATGTCATAGAAGAGGAGGTCTTTGAAGATATATCCTATCTATCCGGTACTGGTGAGGCTATCGATAAACTGGTCGAAGCGTCTCCTCTTGCAGTTGTAAAAGCAAGGCTGCCCTGGCTGATATTTGCCATGGCAGGCGGGCTTGTCGCCGGCAGTGTGATCGGGATATATGAGAGCACTCTTTCGTCAGTTATACTCCTTGCAATATTTATACCTGTTGTAATGAGTCTTGGCGGAAACGTAGGCATCCAGTCTTCGACGGTATTTGTCAGGGGACTTGCAACAGGAGAGATAAAAAATCCTTTAAAATATCTTTTAAGAGAGGTGAAGATAGGTTTTATAATGGGCGCTGTGATAGGAGGGGGCGTGGCAGTAACCGCCCAGCTCTGGAAGGGTATGCCTGTTCTGGGGTTTGTTGTCGGTGCTGCGATGTTTTTGACAATTACCCTTGCATGTATTATCGGGATTTCGATTCCAAAGATATTTGACCGCCTTGGGATCGATCCTGCAATAGCCTCAAGCCCTATTGTAACGACAATCCAGGATATAACAAGCCTTTTTATCTATTTTTCACTTGCAACGATTATGGTAGAACAGCTAAGCTGAAGTCAAAACCCCCACTCTTTCATCTTCTTTACCATGTCTATCTCTTCCTCTCTTGTCTTTTTGATCCTGTCTTCAGTAAGCCTGATATAACCCTTAATATCTGCCTCTATTCTATCTATATCCTTTGCATTGATCCTGACCCTGATCTGCGGGTTTTTCATATCCCGTAACTCGATTTCGTCCTGTTCCATCTTCAGGCTGTCTTTAAAGTCATAATATTTTTGAAGACTTTTTTCGATAACCTTTTCAAGACTGAACCCGCCTAAAAGGATCATAATATCCAGGGTGTCGTGTTCCTTTGAGGAGACAAGACTCGAGTATCTTAGAACTCCCCCCCGCGTTCCTGCCATATTCTTTACGGCCCATTCCCGTGAGATGTTCTCAAGGTCTTCTTGTGAAAACGTGCCGTTTTCTACATATTTTTGAGGAGATACCACAATGATATATGCCATTGTTGCCGTATGTGGGTCTAAAGGTGCCATCGGCCTGTTCATCGCGGTTTCGAGTGCGGTCTCGATTTCGAATATCTCCGGGTCGTTTCCAAGGCTCATGCAGGGCGTAAAATGGTAGACCCCTATATTACTTGGAAGCTGGTAATAGTCGGCAACATCTATCGTGGCTTTTGCATCTGTCCCTCCAGGGGCTATCATCATATCAATTGCCTTTATTATCTCCTTATTTATCCTGTAGAACCTCTCCTCTTTTACATGCTCTTTTACATCAATCATCTTCTCGATTTGTGAATTATCGACCAGTATGACAAGGTCTGCGTTTTGTGTACCATTGAATCTCAAAAGCCTTGTCAGACCACATACCGCATTGAAATATCTCTGCGGCGCTTCAAAATCATAGGGCATTATCCCTAATGCCATGAAACTGTTCTCTCCGCCCGGTATTATACCTCGTTCAGTCTTCATCCTGTTGATGATGTAGGGGAGAGAACCGTTACCAGTACCACCGCCGAGGGTCGTGATACCGAATATGACATCTCTCCCGCTAAGCCTTAGATTTGTTATGTAGCGCCTGATCGTATCAAAGTCCTGTCTTGCCTCGTTTTCGCCCACCTTCCAGTTGTTCCCGGCGCCTGATGGCGATTTCCCAAATATGCATACCCTCTCTCTTTTTATTTTATTGAAAGTCTCTCTAAAGTCCGGGTTCTTTTCCAGGATATACTCGAAGGTCTTCTCTGGTTTTATGTCTGCGGTCGTTGTGTTCAGGAGCAGTACCCTGTCTTCGATTGCAGGGTTTTGAAATTTTGCATAGTACTGGAAAGAGATCCTGTTTGCCCCTTCGCCAGAGGCAATAATGCTCCACCGTGTCGTGTGTTCGTCCATATTATTTTGCCTTCTTCTGTTTCTTTTGTTTTTTCGGTTTCTTC